>JAQBPQ010000116.1 GCA_028287445.1 Cohnella sp. | reverse complement strand
TTTTTGAACCGAAGTTCAAATCCGTTGTGCAACCACGTTTCGCGCAGGGCGCGATCCTAACAGTTGCACGATTACGCTCGATGTTCAGTTTTCAAGGAGCAAGCTGCAACCCGTTACCCAGCGGCGTTAGCCGCGGTCGGTTGTCAGCAATTTAGCTCGGCTTCACAGCCTCGCAGTTTGCCTGCCGCGCTAATGGCGACTTGAATAATATATCACGCTGACGTATCAGATGCAACTGTTTATTATTTCCTGAATGTGTTCGCCGATGTTCTCCTTCTTTATATATAAGAATGCTAAATGCCTGCCCACTTTATTTGGCAGCCGAATAAAGGCAACAAATAAGACCGGAAGTTCGGCGGTTCATCCGCCTTGTTCCGGTCTATACAAAATTGAATCATTTGATCGCGAGCACTTCCAGAATAAACAACTGACGATCGTTATAATCGTGGATATGATCCAACAGAGCCTTCAGAGCGTTCCGCAGTTGCAGCTCGGCAAGCAGCGTCATTCCTTTATTCGGTCGGCGGTTGTTCCAGGTCTTGCTCTTCGTCCGAATCCTCGGATTCGCCGTTCTCGTCTTCATTGCGCGGTGCTCGAGTGACGGTGGCGACTGCATCGTCTTCTCGAATATTGATCAACTTCACGCCTTGCGTGATACGTCCCATCGTGTTGATCCCGGACATGCTAGTACGGATCAGTGTGCCGGATGTCGTCATGATCATCAAATCTTCTTCATCATGGACAACCTTCAGGCTCACGATGGCGCCATTCTTGTCCGTGACGTTGAGAGTCTTGATGCCTTTCCCCCCACGGGTCTGAATCCGATATTCCGACATTGGCGTCCGTTTGCCGTACCCTTTGGTGCTGACAATCAACACATCCTGTTCCGGTTCAACGATATCCATATCGATGACCGTATCGCCCTCATCCAGTTGAATGCCTTTGACTCCTGTGGCCGATCGCCCCATAGACCGAACGTTCTTCTCCTGAAAACGGATAGACATCCCGTGGCCGGTGCCCATAATAATCTCCCGTTCGCCGTCGGTCAACTTCACACCGATCAAATCGTCGTCTTCCCGAAGCGAAATGGCAATCAAACCGACTTTGCGGATGTTGGCGTAATCGTCGAGCGGTGTTTTCTTCACGACGCCCTTGCGAGTGGCGAAGAACAGATACTTGTTCGGCTCGAACGATTCAACCGGAATCACCGCATTGATCGTTTCACCCTGCTCGATTTGAATCAGGTTGATGATCGGGGTTCCCCGCGCCGTACGACTCAAATCCGGAATTTCGTAAGCCTTGAGCCGGAACACGCGTCCTTTGTTCGTAAAGAATAACAGGAAATGATGGGTATTCGAAATGAACAGATTCTCCACGAAGTCAGTATCCTTCGTGCCCATCCCGGCCACGCCCCGGCCTCCCCGCTTCTGGCTGCGGTAAGTGGTCACAGGCAGACGCTTGACGTAACCGGAATGCGTCATCGTAATGATGACATCTTCGCGCGGAATGAGATCTTCGTCGAGAATCTCACTGTCGCTGTGCGTAATTTCCGTGCGGCGATCGTCGCCGTATTTGATTTTGATCTCTTCCAATTCGTCGTCAACGATCTTGAGCACCAGCTGCTGATCCGCCAGGATCGCTTTAAACTCTGTAATTTTCTGCATCAGTTCGGTATATTCCTGCTCGATCTTCTCCCGTTCCAAACCGGTCAGACGCTGCAAACGCATGTCGAGAATCGCCTGTGCCTGGTCATGAGACAGTCCGAACCGGGACATCAGCCCTTCACGCGCTTCATCGGCGGTTCGTGAGCCGCGAATCAAGGAGATGACCTCATCCAAATGGTCGAGCGCGACGCGCAGACCTTCGAGGATATGCGCCCGGGCCTCCGCCTTTTTGAGATCGTACTCGGTACGCCTGGTAATGACCTCAATCTGATGCTCGATGTAATAATACAGCATATCGCGAATATTGAGCACTTTCGGCTCTTTGTTCACGATGGCCAGCATGTTCATGCCGAATGTCGACTGCATCGCAGTGTGCTTGTACAAGTTATTCAACACAACATTCGGATTCACATCGCGCCGAAGCTCAATGACAATGCGCATGCCGTTGCGATCCGATTCATCCCGAAGATCGGTAATTCCGTCGAGTTTTTTCTCCCGTACCAGTTCGGCGATTTTCTCGACGAGACGGGCCTTAATGACTTGGTAAGGCAGTTCGTGAACGATGATGCGCGCTTTGCCGTTCACTTCTTCGATATCGGCGCGTGCGCGCATCGTAATGGAGCCGCGGCCGGTCTGATAAGCTTGACGAATTCCCTCGCGTCCTAGAATGTAACCGGCGGTCGGAAAATCCGGGCCTGAAATGTATTCGATTAAATCCAGAGCGGTCAGTTCCGGATTGCGGATGAGCGCCTGAGTTCCGTTGATCACTTCACGTAAATTGTGCGGCGGAATATTGGTCGCCATCCCGACTGCGATCCCCGTGTTTCCGTTCACCAACAGGTTCGGGTAACGCGCCGGCAAAACCGTAGGTTCATTCTCCTCACCGTCATAGTTGGGGATGAAGTCGACCGTTTCTTTATTCAGGTCGCGCAGCATCTCCATGGCGATCTTGGACATTCTGGCCTCGGTATATCGCATAGCCGCGGCGGAATCGCCGTCGATCGATCCGAAGTTGCCGTGACCATCCACGAGCATATAACGGAGCGAGAAATCCTGCGCCATCCGGACCATCGCTTCATAAATCGAGGAGTCCCCGTGTGGATGGTATTTACCGATGACTTCCCCGACGATCCGGGCAGATTTTTTATAAGGCTTGTCCGGCGTCATGCCGAGTTCCGACATGGCGAACATGATGCGCCGATGAACCGGTTTCAAGCCGTCCCGCACGTCCGGCAGCGCACGGCTGACAATGATGCTCATGGCGTAATCCATGAACGATTCCCGCATCTCGGTACTGATATCGCGGTCGTGAACTTGGGAGCGTTGCTCTTCCGACATGAAGATCCTCCTTACTTGATGGCCCCGTCTTATGCTGTAAAACGATCGGGTTTCCTTGGGTGTTTACGTGCACACCGCTACAAGCGACCCGTCATAAATTAAAAAAAGCGAATATGTCCATTATACCATAATGACGCCGGGAAAGGTTGGTAAAGCCCGTCAATGGCACATTCGGCCAAGGGTCATCCGGGTGGAAAACAAAGGCCTACGGATGGTTCGCCGAACGTCGCTCCCTCAGGTAAACCGGAAGGGGGCATCTCCGCCAAGAGATACCCCCTAACTCATCCCCAAAAAGTGAAGAATGCCTTCGAATCAGAAACCGATTACTTTTTGGGGACCCCGGTGAGAACAATTAAATGTCCAAGTTCTTGACGTACTTCGCATATTGCTGGATGAAATCACGTCTGGGCTCGACGTTGTCCCCCATAAGCGTATCGAAGATCAAATCGGCTTGCATCGCATCTTCGATTCGCACCTGGAGCATCGTCCGGCTCTCCGGATCCATCGTCGTTTCCCACAACTGCTCCGCATTCATTTCGCCCAAACCTTTGTAACGCTGGATATTGACCTTCACGCCTTCGCCGAATTCGGCGATGATCTCATCTCGTTCTTTCTCGGACTGTGCATATCGCACCACTTTGTTCCGTTCGATCTTGAACAACGGCGGCTGGGCGATGTATACATATCCTTCTTCGATGAGCTTGCGCATGTAGCGGTAGAAGAAAGTGAGCAGCAACGTGCGGATATGCGCTCCGTCGACGTCGGCATCGGTCATGATCGCAATTTTGTGATAACGCGCTTTGGTAATATCAAAATCGTCGCCGATTCCCGTACCGAGTGCAGTGATAATGGCCCGGATTTCGAGATTGCCCAAAATTCTGTCCAAGCGCGCCTTCTCCACGTTGAGAATCTTACCCCGCAGGGGAAGAATCGCTTGAAAATGCCTGTCACGGCCTTGTTTCGCCGATCCGCCTGCAGAATCACCTTCGACGATATAGATCTCACTGATCGAGGCATCTTTGGACGAGCAATCGGCCAATTTACCCGGCAAAGCACTGACTTCCAGCACGCTTTTGCGGCGGGTCAACTCTCTAGCCTTACGGGCCGCTTCTCTGGCGCGGGAGGCTTGCAGCGATTTATCTACGACTTTGCGGGCAACCGCAGGATTTTCGTTCATGAACTCCATGAGCTTCTCAGCCACCAGGGATTCCACGATTCCGCGGACCTCGCTGTTGCCCAGCTTGGTCTTGGTTTGACCTTCAAACTGGGGCTCCGGTATTTTGACCGAGATGATCGCGGTAAGTCCTTCACGGACATCGTCGCCGGTTAAGTTCGACTCGGTATCTTTCACGAAACCCATCTTGCGCGCGTAATCGTTGATGATCCGCGTCAAAGCGCTCTTGAAGCCGGATTCGTGCGTTCCGCCTTCGTGCGTATTGATGTTGTTCGCAAAAGAATAAAGATTTTCGGTGTAGCCGTCGTTATATTGCATCGCGATTTCACACGCGATATAATCCCTGGTTCCTTCAACGTAAATCGGCTGTTCGTGAAGCGCCTCGCGTGTCCGGTTCAAAAACCGGACGAACTCACTGATTCCGCCGTCGTATTTGAATGTATCGCTCATGCCGTTTCTTTCATCGGAGATCGAGATTAGGATTCCTTTGTTCAGAAATGCCAGCTCCCGAATGCGGCCGATCAGGATGTCGTATTCATATGCCGTCGTCTCGGTGAAAATTTCCGTATCGGGCTTGAAACGCGTTTGGGTACCGGTCTCCGTCGTCTCTCCGATGACTTTCACGTCGTATTGAGGTGCGCCGCGGCGATATTCCTGCTGATAGATGTGCCCGTCACGCTTTACCGTCACAATAACCTGCTCGGACAACGCATTCACGACGGATACGCCGACGCCATGAAGACCGCCGGATACTTTGTAGCCTTCCCCTCCGAATTTGCCGCCCGCATGTAGGACAGTCATAACCACTTCAAGCGTCGACTTTTTCATCTTCGCATTTTCACCGACCGGAATGCCCCGGCCGTTGTCGATCACGGTAATGCTGTTATCTTCGTGAATGAAAACTTGTATTTTATCGCAATGTCCCGCAAGGGCTTCGTCGATACTGTTGTCCACCACTTCCCATACGAGGTGGTGAAGCCCCTTGGAACTCGTAGATCCGATATACATACCGGGTCGTTTGCGTACCGCTTCCAACCCTTCCAGAACTTGAATATCGCTTTCGTCATACGTATGTTGCTGCGAATTCACGGACAAACCCTCCACCGCCTTCTTTGCGTTGCCGAGCTGTTATCCCTATTTACCGGCGGGACTTGATTCCGTTGTCCCGTCAGCCGTCCAAATAATGCGCTCTTTTCTTGAGCGTGGACGTGGAAATCGGCGAATAATACACCCGCTCTTCCGTCACCACGATGGATTTCGGATCTTCCTCTCCGATCGTCTCGACCTCGCGCTTCTTCTGAGCTTGTGCGACAAATTGCCGAGACAACTTGGAAGACTGCTCGATGGAAACGTCAAAGATGGCCACGAGCTGCGACGTACGAATGATCTTCTCGCCGCCGAGATGAATATACATGGGCCTTCCTCCTTCAAGCGTGCAGCCTGTGGCTTCGACCTAGCGGTCACAGTTACCTGACGACCGACCGTGGCGATCGCCACTGGGTAGCGGTCGCAGTTACCGCATCAGTTCCCCGTTCCGTACATGAAAAACGGCCGCATCCCGCAGTTTGCTCATGTTGACGCTTTCCAGGCTTGTTGTCGTAATGAACGTCTGCACCCGGCTTTGAAACGTCTCGATGAGCTGCGTTTGCCGCATCTGGTCCAACTCGGAAAGTACGTCGTCCAGCAACAAAAGCGGATTTTCTCCGATTTCCTCCTGCATGAGCTCAAGTTCCGCGAGTTTGAGGGACAAAGCTGCCGTACGCTGCTGCCCTTGTGAGCCGAAAGACGGGACGTCCATGCCGTTGATGGAGAACGCCAGATCGTCGCGATGAGGACCGGTCAGCG
>JAQBPQ010000109.1 GCA_028287445.1 Cohnella sp. | reverse complement strand
AACCCAAGGAGCTCGACAATACCTTGGCCGAAGTACTGGTGCAAAATCACAAAAAGCAGCTTCGCATCGCCGAGACGGAGAAATATCCGCACGTCACTTTCTTTTTCAGCGGCGGCCGGGATGTCCAGTTGGAGGGCGAGACCCGTATCCTGATCAACTCGCCCAAGGTTGCGACATATGACCTGAAGCCGGAAATGAGCGCCTATGAAGTGGCCGATGCCGCCGTGAAAGAAATTGAAGCGGAGAGGCATGACGCGATTATTCTGAACTTCGCCAACGCCGATATGGTCGGACACTCCGGGATGCTGGAGCCGACGATCCGGGCGGTGGAAGCGACTGACGAGTGCCTCGGCAAGGTCGTCGATGCGATTCTGGCGAAGGGCGGCGTGGCTGTCATTATCGCAGATCACGGGAATGCCGACATGGTCATCGACGATGCCGGACGTCCTTTCACCGCGCATACGACCCAGCCGGTTCCTTGCATTGTCACGCAGCCGGGGTTACAGTTACGGGACGGAGGCATCCTCGCGGATGTTGCGCCGACACTGCTGCAACTGCTCCAGCTTCCACAGCCGAAGGAAATGACGGGCAACAGTTTAATCCAGGGATAAACGGTTGAACGACTGTAACGTTATAATAACGTTACGAGTACGTGGGACTTTCATTTTGATGTTATAACGTTATACAATAACGATATAACCACGGACAACCCTATGGTCGAAGTTGGATAAGAAGCATTTCCAAAAACATGCAGAGGAGTGTCCCCTTCAATGACGATCATTTCCGACGTTTATGCACGTGAAGTGCTGGACTCCCGCGGCAATCCGACCGTGGAAGTCGAAGTTCGCCTGGAATCCGGTGCTCTGGGACGTGCCATCGTGCCGTCCGGCGCTTCCACAGGTGCTTATGAAGCCGTCGAACTTCGTGACGGTGACCAAGAACGTTACCTTGGCAAGGGAGTCCTGAAAGCCGTTGACAACGTCAACGAGAGAATCGCGCCTGAAATTATCGGGATCGACGCATTGGACCAAGTCGCCATCGACCGTCACATGATCACCCTTGATGGAACGCCGAACAAAGCGAACCTTGGTGCCAATGCCATTCTCGCTGTTTCCATGGCCGTTGCCCGCGCGGCAGCGGAAGCATTGGCCATTCCATTGTATACGTACCTCGGCGGATTTAACGCCAAAACGCTTCCGGTGCCGATGATGAACATCGTCAACGGCGGCGCGCACGCCGACAACAATGTCGATGTGCAAGAGTTCATGGTGCTGCCGATCGGGCTGCCGAACTTCCGCGAAGCGCTTCGTGCAGGTGCGGAAATTTTCCATGCGCTGAAATCCGTCCTGAAAGCCAAAGGTTTGAATACGGCTGTCGGCGACGAAGGCGGCTTCGCTCCGAACCTCGGTTCGAACGAAGAAGCGCTCTCCACGATTATAGAAGCCATCGAAAAAGCCGGCTACAAACCGGGCGTGGATGTATTCCTAGGCATGGACGTTGCGTCCACCGAATTTTACAAAGACGGCAAGTACCACCTCGAGGGAGAAGGCAAGTCGTACACTTCCGAGGAATTCGTGGACCTGCTGGCCGGTTGGGTCGCCAAATACCCGATCATCTCCATCGAAGACGGCTGCTCGGAAGACGACTGGGAAGGCTGGAAACTGCTTACCGATAAGCTGGGCAGCAAAGTTCAACTGGTCGGCGACGACTTGTTCGTCACGAACACCGAGCGTCTGTCGGACGGTATCGCCAAAGGCGTAGGCAACTCCATCCTGGTTAAAGTAAACCAAATCGGCACGCTCACCGAAACGTTTGACGCAATCGAAATGGCCAAACGCGCGGGCTACACGGCTGTTATCTCCCACCGCTCCGGCGAAACCGAGGATACCACGATCGCGGACATCGCTGTGGCGACCAATGCCGGCCAAATCAAAACCGGCGCTCCGTCCCGTACAGACCGCGTGGCGAAATACAATCAATTGCTCCGCATTGAGGACATGCTGGCTTCCACCGCTCTGTACGGCGGCAAATCAGCATTCTACAACTTGCGCGGCTTGAAATAAGCAATCTCATACAGACAGAAGAAGGCAGCAGAAGCGGATCCCGTTTCTCTGCCTTTTTGTGTTGCCGTTAAAAATAGTGCTTGCACCTGACGCAGCGCCGTCCAAGAACTCGGACTCCGGTCATCGTCTTTACACAGAGGCCGATATCGCCAAACTGCAACAGGTGATTTCCCTCAAGCAAATGGGATTTACTCTTGAGGAAATCAAGACACTTATGGAAAGTGACGAGTACGATCCCAAAGAGGTTTTGCGTGTTCAATTGGAGCGTCTGAATGAGACGATTCAGAGGCAAGAGCAACTTTATGGCCGTCATGAGTGCCAGCCCCATCCTGATTTCAGGATGGGTTTTCAGTATTCCATCGAAGCGTGATAAAATATAAGCAGCATGAATTAACAGGGGGAAAGGAGGATTCCGGATGCGAAACATTGTGTCCATCAAATGGCTTTTGGCTCGTTTATACGAACCGGATTTGGTCATCGTAGATTGCCGCTACCAGTTGGCGGATACGGACGCAGGCCGGGCGGCTTATGAGGAAGGTTACATACCGGGGGCCGTGTATTTCCATCTGTCTCAAGACCTGTCTTCTCCGAGCGCTCCCCACGGTGGGCGGCATCCGCTGCCGGACATCGAGACACTCGCGGATAAACTGGGAAAAGCCGGCATCGACGGGAGCGTCCGGGTAGTGGTCTATGACGATCAAGGCGGAGCGATGGCTTCCCGTTTGTGGTGGTTGCTGCGATATTTGGGGCATGAAAAGGTCTATTTGATGGATGAAGGTTTTACCGCGTGGAAGAACGCAGGCTTTCCGGTTACCGATGCGACGCCGCCGATCCGGGTTCCGAAGAAGT
>JAQBPQ010000102.1 GCA_028287445.1 Cohnella sp. | reverse complement strand
GGTTCGTGCCGGCGCGGGGCGGTCTTGGTGAAAGCGTCGACTACCAGGCGAACACGATCGCCTCCGAGCTGGCCAAGCGGACCGGAGCCCGCTATCGGATGCTGCATGTGCCGGATCATCTGAGTGAAGAAGCCTATCAGACGATCATGCAGGAGCCGGGGGTCCGTGAGGTCGTAGACATGATTCGAGGTGCCCGCATTGTGGTGCACGGGATCGGCGACGCGATGACGATGGCGCGGCGCCGCAGGCTGGACGGCGGCACGATGGAAGAGATGCGGGCCGACGGAGCCCTGGCGGAGGCATTCGGTTACTACTTCGACCGGGACGGCAAAGTGGTCCACCAGATGGCGACAGCCGGTCTGCGGCTGGAAGACATCGAGGCGGCCGGGGTTGTCATCGGCATCGCGGGCGGACGGAGCAAGGGGGAGGCGATCGCTTCCATCTTGCGGTTCGGACACGACGATGTGCTGGTCACGGATAAAGCGGCGGCCGAAGAGGCGCTGCGCCATCTCTGATACGCTGCGGTCCCTGAAGTTTAATGTAACTTGTGTGGTCTTGGCGTCAAGCGCGCCTGTCATAGATCAAATAAAATCCAAACGTTTCAAGGAGGATCCTATCATGGTGAAAGTAGGCATTAACGGATTTGGCCGGATCGGCCGCAACGTATTTCGCGCATCCCTGACGAACCCAAACGTGGAAATCGTCGCGATCAACGACTTGACCGACGTAAGCACGCTGGCCCATTTGCTGAAGTATGATACGACTCACGGTCGTCTGGACGGAACCGTTGAAGTAGGCGAAGGCGCCCTTATCGTCAATGGCAAAACGATCAAAGTGTTCGCAGAACGCGATCCCGGCAACCTTCCTTGGTCTTCCGTCGGCGCGGAAATCGTCGTCGAATCGACCGGTATTTTCACCGCGAAAGAAAAAGCTTCCCTTCACCTGAAAGGCGGCGCTAAGAAAGTCATTATCTCCGCACCGGCTTCCAATGAAGACATCACCGTCGTTTTGGGCGTTAACCAAGACAAGTATGATCCTGCACAACACACGATTATTTCCAACGCTTCCTGTACGACGAACTGCTTGGCGCCATTCACCAAAGTCCTCAACGACCAATTCGGAATCGTCAAAGGCATGATGACGACGATCCACTCTTACACGAACGACCAGTCCGTGCTGGATCTTCCGCACAAAGACCTGCGCCGCGCACGCGCTGCAGCCGAGAACATCATTCCGTCAACGACGGGCGCAGCGAAAGCCGTTTCCCTCGTTCTGCCGGAATTGAAAGGCAAGCTGAACGGCATGTCTTTCCGTGTGCCGACTCCGAACGTGTCCGTAACCGACCTCGTAGCCGAGCTCAAAGTTAACGTAACGGTGGACGAAGTCAACAAGGCGCTGAAGGCAGCCGCTGACGGCCCGCTCAAAGGCATTCTGAATTACTCCGAAGAGCCGCTTGTATCGAGCGACTATAACGGTGACCCGGCTTCCTCCACCGTTGATGCGCTGTCCACGATGGTTGTGGAAGGCAACATGGTGAAGGTCGTTTCCTGGTACGACAACGAGTGGGGCTATTCGAACCGCGTAGTTGATTTGGCTGCTTTCATCGCGAGCAAAGGCCTGTAATCCTTTAATTTAATGGATTATCCATCCCCCTAAATCCCCCTTCCCGAAGGGGGACTCCAAGGGCGCTGCCCTCTGGACACCCGGATGAAGTGCCTTGCTGCTCGGTGAGACTATACTGCATATACTCGCTTTCGTCCCGGATTTGCTCCGCAATTCCGGGACACGCTTTACTTATTGCCGTTGTGGTAAATGACTTAAGTGCCTTAATACAATTGGTTCAACAGGTTAAAGGTTCATGATGCGTCTGAAATCACTGTAGTTTGGCATTTCGAAACATCGTTTACGAGAGGTTTGCAGGAGGTTAGATCCATGAACAAAAAAAGCGTTCGCGAGGTCGATGTGGCCGGGAAGAAAGTGTTTGTGCGCGTCGATTTTAACGTTCCATTAGAGAATGGTGCGATCACCGACGATACGTGGATCCGGGAGACGCTGCCGACGATTCGCTTGCTGATCGAAAAGGGTGCGAAGATCATTCTCGCAAGCCATCTCGGACGGCCCAAAGGCGAAGTGGTCGAAAATTTGCGGCTCACTCCTGCAGCGAACCGCCTTTCGGAGCTGCTCGGCAAATCGGTCACCAAGGCTGACGAAGCCATTGGCGATTCGGTCAAGGCCAAGGTCGCAGCGCTAAACAACGGTGATGTGCTGGTGCTGGAGAATGTCCGTTTCTACCCGGGCGAAGAAAAAAACGATCCGGAGCTGGCCCAAGCATTCGCGGAATTGGCCGACCTCTATGTGAACGATGCTTTCGGCGCAGCTCACCGCGCTCACGCTTCCACGGAAGGCATCGCTCATTACCTCCCGGCTGTTTCCGGCCTGCTGATGGAGAGAGAATTGGACGTGCTCGGCAAAGCGCTGAACAACCCTCAGCGTCCGTTCACCGCGATCGTCGGCGGCTCCAAAGTGAAGGACAAAATCGACGTCATCAACAAGATGATCGACATTGCCGACAACATCATCATCGGCGGCGGCCTCTCCTACACCTTTTACAAAGCGCAAGGCTACGAAATCGGACAATCCTTGTGCGACGACTCCAAGCTGGATTTGACGCTGCAATTCCTCGAGAAAGCCAAAAAGCTCGGTAAAAACTTCTACTTGCCTGTCGACATCGTCGCATCTGACGATTTCAGCGCCACGGCCAATACCAAGATTGTTGGCGTTGATGGGATCCCGGCCGACTGGGAAGGCATCGACATCGGGCCCCAAACCCGTAAAATTTACGCTGATGTCATCAAAAATTCCAAACTGGTGGTTTGGAACGGACCGATGGGTGTGTTCGAAATCGAGCCGTTCTCCCACGGAACCCGTGCGGTTGCGCAAGCTTGTGCGGAAACTTCGGCTTATACGATCATCGGCGGCGGCGACTCTGCGGCGGCGGCTGAGAAGTTCCATTTGGCGGACAAAATGGA
>JAQBPQ010000081.1 GCA_028287445.1 Cohnella sp. | reverse complement strand
AGCGGTCAATGCGGTTGCGGCAAGCGTTTTTTTCCAAGACATCGACTGTTGTCACCCTTCGTTTTGAATTTTATGTAGAACGGCTTTCTAAACTAAATGATAAAGTTCTAATGTAAATCCACGGTTAACTGGAGAGAGAAGAATTGTTAAATATTTCCTTTCCGACCCACAATCGAGTAGGAGGGGGCGACTAACCCCCGACCTCTCACACCACCGTACGTACCGTTCGGTATACGGCGGTTCAAGAAACATTCCGTAAGAAGTTGTATCTGTCCGTTAAACTGACCAAGCCTTCGGATTTCCAGAATCGGTTATCCAAAGTGCGGTGCAAGATTGGACTGTTAGCGATACGCCAATATCCCTTGCGGGTATTGCCCCATTCAAAGGCTTTCTGCTTGGGTATGCCCAAGGAGATAAGCCTTTTCACTTTGGTTTTCGGCCTCTTCCATTGTTTCCATAGACACATCCGAAGTCTTCTGCGAATCCATGCATCCAACCCCTCAAAGATGCTCGGTGTATCTGCCAAAGCATAATAACCGCACCATCCCGTCAGGTATTGGTTAAGTTCCTTAATCCGTTGATCCATCGTCTTAGGGGCTCTCCGGGAGGTTATCGCCTTAATCTTGGCTTTGGTCTTTTCCAAAGTCTGTTTGGCAACACGTACCTTCGGGGTCTTCTCCCAACTAAAGCTGAATCCGAGGAACTTACGTTTCCACGGCCGATCTACCGCGCTTTTGTCTTGGTTTACCTTCAGCTTTAGTTTGGATTCAATGAACCTGGTTACCGATGCTTTTACGCGTTCACCCGCTTTGCGTGTTTTCACGTAAATGTTGCTGTCGTCCGCGTATCGGACGAATCGTAGACCTCTGTTCTCCAGTTCTTTATCCAGTTCATCCAACACAATGTTGGACAGAAGCGGACTTAGCGGACCGCCTTGCGGCGCGCCTTCATCCGTCGGCTTTACCAATCCGTCAATTATGACGCCGCTTTGCAGGTACTTGCGAATGAGTTTTAGAAGGATTTTGTCCTCTACCTTTTCCGCAAGTCTTGCCATCAGCCTGTCGTGGTTGACACGGTCAAAGAACTTCTCCAGATCAAGGTCTACGACGTACCGAAAGCCTTCTTTCATGTATTCCCTGGCTTTCTTTACGGCATCATGCCCTCGGCGATTCGGACGGAACCCATAACTGTTTTCGGAAAACTGTGGGTCAAACAATGGCGTGAGTACCTGCGCAATCGCTTGTTGGATGAATCGGTCTGTCACGGTAGGGATACCTAATAACCTCGTGCCGCCGTTCGGTTTCGGGATTTCGACCCGTCTGACCGGACTTGGTTCGTAGGTACCCTCTTGGATGGCATGACGAAGCAGGTTCCAGCGTTGCAGGATGTGTCCTCGTAAGGCTTTTACGGGCATTCCATCTACACCGTGGCTTCCTTTGTTCGCTTCCACTCGTTTAAGCGCCGCCAGCAAGTTTTCCCGCGACAATAATTGCTCGATCATCCTTCTACTTCTCCTTACGTGAATTGTCCTTCCGTTTGTGCCGGGAATAAGCTCTGCCCTTCCGGAATCCCCCGCGGATTCACCGCTTCCTCTTCCGGATAAGTCCTTTCGGATTGTCTGCTCTCACCGCTCGTTCCCGAACGCCGGGTCGTTCAATTCCTGTTTCATGTTCGGCCCTTCCGCAGACTGTTGCAACAGTCTGCGTACTACGGCGTCTGCTGACTTCTGCACGTTCAGTCCGCTTTCACAAGCGGAGTTACGAAATGACTTCGCATTACGTACAGATCTCCCCAGGTAAGAACGCTGTCTTCCTCTCCATCTACCCGCCTCATTTACTCCCGTTCGCCTTTGGCAGCCTGGACTTCGCCTTGTTTGGCAGGCTCATCCGCTTAACGTTAGCCTTATATGAGATTCGTGTTCCTCGGGTCAGAGATTTGCCGCCGACTTCCTTCAGATTCGACCTCACGGTCGACACCCTTGTCTTAAGCTAATGGCTACTGCTGCCTTCACCATTCGGGACTTGAACCCTAGAGATAGCGCCCATGCTGGGCGCACCAAAAAGGCTGCCGAGACGTCCTCGACAGCCTGCCACCTTCCAGATATGGGTGCCACGCTTTACAGAATGATCGCAATCAAACCGCCGGAGCCTTCGTTAATAATACGACCGAGCGTTTCCTGCAATTTGTATCGCGCGTTGTCGGGCATCATCGCGATTTTACCTTGGATGCCTTCCCTAACAATGGAATGAAGAGAACGACCGAAAATGTCGGACTCCCAAATCTTGATCGGGTCTTTCTCGAAGTCCTGCATTAAATAACGAACCAGCTCTTCGCTCTGCTTCTCCGTGCCGATGATCGGTGCGAACTCCGACTCGACGTCCACGCGGATCATATGGATGGAAGGCGCTGTTGCTTTCAAACGCACTCCGAACCGGGAACCTTGGCGAATCAGCTCGGGCTCGTCGAGCACCATTTCCGCCAACGTCGGAGCCGCGATACCGTAACCGGTTGTCTTCACCATCTCGAGGGATTCCGCAAACCGGTCATATTCCCGCTTGGCGTGCGCGAACTCCTGCATCAGTTGCAGCAGATGATCCTTGCCGCGGATTTCCGTACCTACGACTTCCATCAGTATGCGATCGTACAATTCGTCCGGCGCATACAAATCGATTTCGGCGACGCCCTGCCCCATGTTCATACCGCTCAACCCGGCGCGTGCGACGAAGTCGTATTCCATGAACTGGGCCACAACCCGGTCCACATCACGGAGGCGCCGAATGTCTTTCACCGTCTCGCGGACGGAATTTTCGTAACTGGTGCGGAGCCAGTGCCCTTCGTTCAGCACCATGACCCAGCTCGGCAGGTTGACGTTCACTTCGTGCACCGGGAACTCGTAAAGCACTTCCCGCAATACGCCCATGACTTCTTCTTCTCCCATGGTCGCAGCGGAGAGCGTCATGACGGGAATGTCGTATTTGACGGACAGCTCGCCTCGCAGCGCTTGGGCTTCTTCGCTCCGGGGCCGTGCTGAGTTAATTACCAGAACGAACGGTTTGCCCACTTCTTTTAACTCGTTGATCACTCGTTCTTCAGCGTCGACATAGGAATGACGGGGAATTTCCGCGATCGAGCCGTCGGTGGTGACGACGACTCCAAGCGTTGAGTGTTCCTGGATGACTTTACGGGTTCCGATCTCCGCCGCTTCCTGGAACGGAATCGGCTCCTCGAACCAAGGCGTTGAGATCATTCTCGGCCCGCCTTCATCCTCGAAACCTTTGGCGCCTTCCACCGTATATCCGACGCAATCCACGAGCCGCACGTTTACTTCCAGCCCGTCGGCTACTTTAATTTGCACCGCATTATTAGGAACAAACTTCGGCTCCGTTGTCATGATCGTACGGCCGGCAGCACTTTGCGGCAGCTCGTCGATCGCGCGCACGCGGTCCGCCTCGTGCAAGATGTTAGGCAGCACGACGGTTTCCATAAACCGTTTGATAAAGGTCGATTTGCCCGTCCGTACGGCGCCGACGACCCCGAGGTAGATATCGCCGCCGGTACGCTCGGCGATATCTTTGAAAATGTCCACTTTTTCCACTGAGATTCCCCTCCCATCGTAATCGCGAAACCTTCGTGACCCGCCAGCGCGACGGAACTCGTACACGAACTTGGACTGGTAACATTGTATGTTCGCCTGAACGGTTTATGCCGCTGCCGCCCAAATGTTTCCCATGCCGACGTACGCCCGCCGGCGCTCGGTTGTATCCTCAAAAAGCATATGAAAAAAAAGGTTCGCGTATGTCTCTCTTTAAATTTTCAAAAAAATCTGAAAAAAAATTGTCGAATTCTGGTATAATCCTGATCAGAAAGACCTAATACCTATTGGGAGGACCCAAACAGCCATGAAAAAAACATTTCCGCTCCGAACTCTCGTCGCCCTCAGCCTGGTATTCGCTTTCGCCTTGCCCGTTTCGGCGGAATCCGTAACCAAAGATGTCTATGGACAAGAAGTACCACCCGTTGTTGTGGGCGTTCTGAACGTGCATGTCGTTCCTGGCGACTCTCAATTATCTGTCTCTGTTTCCAAAGCAAGTTCCGAGAAAGTCTCTCCTGACACGTTTACGTTTACGCTTCAAAAGAAAGGCGAAACCGCTCCTATTGCTTCCGCTGAAGTGATGCCGGATTCCTTTCAAGCCAGTACAATCAACTATACATTCAAAAATCTGACCGATAAGGTCGAATACGCGATTATGGTGACAGGTTCTAAGGACGGGAAAGTCGTAGGAAACGGTAACGCTTCCGGGACTCCTGCCTCTGCTACGCCAGTCATGAAGGGGCTCAAGGCCACTGCCGGCGATGCCCAAGTGACCATCGCTTTTGACAAACTGACCACAAAACCGTTACCGGCAAACTATCAAATTCAATGGTCGTATAAAGATAAAGATGGAAAACAGATGAATGGAAAAACGGTGGTCATCAAGGCCGCGGATGCCAAAAAGTCGACCTTCAGCTACAGTTTCAAAAAGTTGAACAATGGTACAATGTATTCTTTCACCGTTTTCGCCGAAGACAGCAATAAACAAAAACTCGCGCTGACTTCGAATTTGACCGCGACTCCCAAAGCCAAAAACAAGAAATAAGAGAAGAACCATAAAAAACGGACACCCGGATTTTCAGCCGAATGTCCGTTTTTTATCATGGAGTTTGAGAAACCGCCCGCGGGCCTTCACCTGCCCAGTGATACACGGGGGATTGGACAGGAGCAAAATCAGAGGCCTCCGTCAGTCGATGCCGGAGATCTTCTTCCGCCTTGGGCGGTGAATCGTTTTTCTTAAGGGCAGCGGCAATATCAATTCCGTAGTCCGCGTACACCTTACCCGCATCATCGACCATGATCTCCAGCGGCCTGTTTGAATACATGCTTTTCAGATCCGGGTTCGACGTACCCAGCTTGTCGAAATTCAGGTAATGGAAGCCGGAATACGCTTCCGGTCCTCCCGGATTGGCGCCGTTGTTGGCTTTGCGGTAATCGGCGACCTTGGTTTGCACATCCTTGATGCCTTGGAAAACGGCCACGTCGAGCAGCTTGACCGCCGGCTTCGTCTCTTCATCGATCACGAGAAAAACATAATCTCCCCCGTTCTCGAAAGCGATTGGCGGAATACTGGATAAATAGCCCATTCGCTTCATTTTACCGAAATCGATCCGAAATTTCTCATAAGTAGGTACAGAGGCGTCTGCGTTCTGGATCGGCAGCAAGCCGGTCGATTGCTTGTACCGGTCCACCGCATTTTGAACGGCCAGCACCGCTTCGCGCGCGGTTACATCGTTTCCCGGCGATTGATCCTGCGGATACAGACAACCGGATGTCAGCATAAGCACCAAGGCCCAGGCAGCCAGTAAAGCTGCACGCGCTCGATTGATCATTGTTGTTCCCCCTATCCAGCCTCTTCACCACAATTCATCCCTCTCTCGCTGCTGCTCGGCCAGTTTTTTGCGAACGGCAGCTTTCAAAGGATCCTCCGGCACCGAGACGACAACGTCTGTCTTCACTCTGGCCTGACAGGACAAACGGATTCCTTCTGTCAGCAGGGATCCGAGCTTCCATCGTTCTGCAGGAGTCGGTTCTTGCAGCGCATGCGCCTGATCGGGCTCTACGTTCACTTTACACATCAGACAGGAGGCCAAGCCGTTACATCTCGTCCGGATGTGGACCTTGGATCTTTGGGATGCCTCAAGAACGCTTGTCCCGGCTCTTACCTCAATCGACACATCGTCCGGCAGGAAGGTGACTTTCGGCATTCGACTCATTTCACCCCCGTCTTTAATCCCTCCATATCTATAAAACGCCGAACACGGTTCACCGTATCCGGGAGTATCCGGTTTCGCTCCAATAGATTTTGCAGAATCGGAAGATGCCGGTCCGGTTGCTGCCGGATCAGGCTTCCGATCAGTGAGGCACGGTCGTCCCGCTCACGAAGCACATTAAACAGAAGCTCGTGTCCGAGAGGGACAACCCTCACGTCTCGTCCCTGCACGACGTAGGAATCGCCGGCCGCATGGAGCAGTCTTCCCACTTCCGTTCGATATCGGGTGCCGAAGGCTGTAATGGTAAACCCACCGACCAATTCGACGACCGTTCCATCCAGGGAATAATGCGAGAGAATCGACTGGTAACGTTCCGTTTGGCTCAGCGAGGGCATGTCTGTTGCGTACTCCTCTAAACATCGATGGATGACCATGATATCTTCTTCATCCGCATAGATATCCAAATCGCGGGGTGGACGATCCAGTTGCGCTCCCCGAAGGGCAAGCCCTGTACTTCCGCCCACGACCCACAAACCGCCGCAGCCGTCCAGCCTATCGGCCAACCCGGCAAGTGCGGCAGAAGGATAACCACTTTTCATGAGGGTTTTCCCCCCTTGCCAGATTCCTTTAAAAATAAGTCCTGTTCACGGCGACGATGTTGCCGCTGCGTACTACGACCGCTTGGCAACCAAGGCGGAAGCCGGCATCCAGTTCGCCTTGGCCCAAACGGTCCCATTCGGCATCCGTTGGTTCGGCCAGCAGTTCTGCGCCTTCTTGAACGAGGCAACGGCAACGGGCGCAAGTACCCCTGGAGCATTGGAAGCCCCAATCGACATCTGCTCGTTGTGCCCGAGTAAGCAAGGTGGCGCCGATCTCATCGTCCATTTGTTTGGTCCGGGTTCTTCCTGTCAACGTGAGCAAGCTGCGAACCCCCTATACAATGGCGACCATGCCGTATACCAAACCGAACAGCAACATGGCAAATGCCGCCAGAGACAAAACCAGGCGTACCCAGCCCTTGGTCTTCAAGCGCGCAAATGTGATCACGACCGCGGCCAGCACCATGAGGCCGATGCCGAGGAACGACACCCACATTTTGGTCATCGGATCCAACTTTGTGTTCCCCCATCATAACCGTCCTCAAAACGCTACATATTATACCACTGGACACCAAGGAAGACAAAAAAAACGGGCTCCGCCAAATGGCGAGAGCCCGCTAGCCGTTACTTCTTCATCATCATTTTCATAAGTCCTTCGAGACTGCTCATGTTCATGCCGCTTTTCTTTACCGCGGCCACGATTTCATTCACGGTATTTTCCGATACCGGAACGTTCGCCATTTGCGACACCTGCTTGATCAACGAACGAATCTGTTCTTCGCTCTGCAAGGTCTCGGCCGTGACACCTCCGGCGATTTTTTTAATCGAATTCTCCGAAATTTTTTTGCCGATTTTTTGGTTCACGGCGCCCAATATGTCTTTGGAAAAGTTTTTATCCACGCTCTCCCTCCTCTAGTACGTTCCACTGTATCCTATGAGGAGGGAGAGTATATGGTGCGGGCAGGCTATGGGCTGAAGCCTTATCCGGGTTGGACTTTCATTATTTCAACGACTTCCGGCGCGAAGTGGAGGCGATCTCTTCGATCTCATGCGTACGAACCCGGCCCATCAAGTCACCAACCGCCTGCTCAGGCGGTTTGGCCTCGAACAGAACGGAATATAACTGTTCGGTAATCGGCATCTCTACACCGTAAAGAGCGGCCAAATCGTGGGCAGCCTTCGTGGTACGCACTCCCTCTACCACCATACCCATACGCTCCAGCACTTCCGCAAGCGGAAGGCCCTGGGCCAGCATCGAGCCTGCCCGCCAATTGCGGCTGTGAGGGCTCGTACAGGTCACGATCAAATCTCCGACACCCGCCAATCCGGCAAATGTCAATGGATTGGCGCCCATCGCCGATCCGAGCCTCGTAATCTCTGCGAGCCCACGCGTGATCAAGGCAGCCTTGGCGTTGTCGCCGAAACCAAGCCCGTCGGACAAACCGGCCCCGAGCGCGATGATGTTCTTGATGGCACCGGCCGTCTCCACACCGATCATGTCGGGATTCGTGTACACGCGAAAATAAGCTTCGTTCATAAAGAAGTCTTGTGCAGCTTCGGCACATTCCGGTGCTTGGGAGGCCACGACGACCGTCGTGGGATGACGATTGATGACTTCCTCCGCGTGGCTAGGGCCCGACAGGACGACGATGCAGTTCTCGTCCCTGCCCAGTTCCTCGGCCAGCACCGTAGACATGCGCTTGAGCGTTTCAGTCTCGAACCCTTTGGTCGCATGGACGACCAACGTGTTGCCGTTCAAATGCGTTGACGCCATTCGTGCGACAGCGCGCATGGCGGAGGAAGGTGCCGCGAATAAAGCCAATTCGGCACCGCCCAGCGCTTCCGCCATATCAACCGTCGCATGAATGCCGGAAGGCAGGTCGGCCCCCGGCAGAAATTGTTCATTGCGCCGCTTATCGTTAATTTGGTCAGCCTGCTCTTGCTTGCGCGTCCACAGCATGACTTCGTGCCCGTTGTCGACCAACACCCGCGCCAACGCCGTCCCCCAGCTTCCTGCTACGAGTACGGCCGCCTGTTTACGCTCCATGGTGCTCACCCTTTTTGCTTCCGCCGATCTTATTCTCCGTTCCTTTGAACAGCTTTTCGATATTTTTCCGATGGCGAAGCACAGCCAGAACAGCCACAATGACCGCTCCCCAAACATATACCGCATTCAAATGGAACAACGCGATCGCGATGGGCAGAAGTACAGCGAATACCATCGAACCGAGCGACACGTATCGGGTAAAGACGATGGTCAGGATCGCCACAATACCGGCAACTAGAGCCGGCAGAAACGCAAGCATCGCCAACGCTCCGATGGTGGTGGCGATCCCTTTGCCGCCTTTAAAGCGGAAGTAGAGCGGCCAGTTGTGCCCCACGATGGCAGCCAACCCGGCCGCCACCGGCACCCATTCGGCGTCTCCCAGCAGTCTGCCGAGCGAGACGGCCGCAATCCCTTTGGCGATATCGAGCAGAAATACGGCGATCGCCGGTCCTTTACCCAGGACGCGCAGCGTGTTCGTGGCACCCGCGTTGCCGCTTCCGTGCTGGCGGATATCGATTTTGCGCAGCCACCTTGCAAAGAGAATGCTAAACGATACGGAACCTAGCAAATAACTGACAACAACCGCTAAGAGGGAGGTAAACAATCCTGTCTCTCCTATTCGTGATCCGATTTGCGCCGGGTGAACAGCCGCAGCGGCGTCCCTTCGAACTCGAAGGCGGCGCGAATTTTATTTTCCAAATAGCGCTCATAGGAAAAATGCATCAATTCCGGCTCGTTGACGAAAATGAGAATCGTCGGCGGCTTGACCGCTACTTGTGTTACGTAGTTGACCCGCAATCTCCGGCCTTTGTCGGTGGGCGGAGGCGTGATGGCTACAGCGTCCGCCACAACCTCGTTCAGCAAGTGGGTCGGCACGCGCATGGCATGCTGTTCGGCCGCCCGGTTGACTACCGGCAGCAATTTGTTCACGCGATGCTTCGTGCGGGCCGACAAAAACACGATCGGCGCATACGACATGAAAAGAAAGTGATCCCGGATTGTGTTCGTAAAGTGCTGCATCGTTTTGTCGTCCTTCTCGACGACGTCCCATTTGTTCACGACAAACACAGCCGCTTTGCCGTTCTCGTGGGCATAGCCTGCGATATGTTTATCCTGTTCGATAATGCCTTCTTCCCCATTGATCACGATCAGAGCGACATCCGCACGCTCGATCGCTTTCATGGCTCTCATGACACTGTATTTCTCCGTTGATTCGTACACTTTGCCGCGCTTGCGCATCCCTGCGGTATCTATCAGCACATAACGCTGTCCGTCACGCTCGAACGGCGTATCGATCGCATCGCGAGTCGTGCCGGCAATTTCACTTACGATGACTCGTTCTTCTCCCAATATCGCGTTCACTAAAGAAGACTTGCCGACGTTCGGTCGCCCGATCAGTGCCACCTTGATGACATCTTCGCCATATTCTTCGTCTTCCCGCGCCGGCAGCTTCTTCACCGCAACATCGAGCAAATCGCCAATACCGGTTCCGTGTGCGCCCGATATGGCGACGGGATCCCCAAAGCCGAGTCCGTAAAATTCGTAAATATCGTCCGATCGCTGCAGATTGTCGACTTTGTTGACCGCAATGACGACAGGTTTCTGCGACCTGTACAGCATTTGGGATACCTCTTCATCCGCGTTGGTGATACCTGCCTTGGCATCCACCATGAAGATGATCATATCCGCTTCCTCGATCGCCAATTCGGCTTGTGCCCGGATCAAACGGAGCAGTCCGTCCTCTCCTTCAATCTCGATACCACCTGTATCGATCACGCTAAAAGAAATCCCGTTCCATTCGCCCGTACC
>JAQBPQ010000073.1 GCA_028287445.1 Cohnella sp. | reverse complement strand
TTGCTGACCGGATCTTCACCCCATGGCCCCATGGTGTACCAATCGTAATTGCCGTAAAAGCTGAATTTGAGCGGCTCCGATCCGAGCACAAAATCCGCAGAACTTGCGCTGGCGCTTGCAGTCGCGCTGGCGGTTGCACTGCCTTCGGGCGTTGCAGAAGACGCTTGAGAATCGTTTCCTGATTTGCTGCAGCCAGCGAGAACCAAGGTTAAACATAATACCAAGACGATCGTTAACGTTGTCCATTTTTTTGCGTTCATACTCATCCCCCTAAATGGTTGATACTGCGCAAAGCGTCTTGCAGGGTGAACCGGCTACTCCTTCAGAGAGCCGACCATCACCCCTTTTACGAAGTATTTTTGCAAGAACGGATAGACCATCATGATCGGTATTGTCGTTACCATCATCGTAGCCATCGTGAGCGATTTCGCCGTAATCGTCTTTTTGGACAGCTGCTCCTGAGCGGCTCCGCTGATCTGACTGAGCTGCTCCGACACGATGTTGGATTTCAAAATTTGCTGCAGTACGGTTTGGATGGGCAGCAGATTCGATTTGGTTATAAAAATGGTGGCGCTGAACCAGTCGTTCCAATGCGAAACCGCTGTGAAAAGGGACAGCGTGGCAATCACAGGTCCCGACACCGGCAGGATGATGCGAAAGAAGATGCTGAAATAATTGGCTCCGTCGATTTTGGCCGATTCCTCGAGGCCCGTTGGCAGACCCATGAAAAACGTGCGGAAAATGATCATGTTCCAGACGCTGATAATGCCGGGAATGATATACACCCAGAACGAGTTCATCAGCCCGAGCCCACGGATCAACAAGAAGTAAGGAATGAGCCCTCCTCCAAAATACAGCGTAACGATGCAGAAAATCATGTAGTACTTCCTGCCAATCAACCCTTTCACCGACATGCCGTAGGCGAACATGGCGGTCAGAAAGACGGACAGAAGCGTTCCGATGACGGTGCGCGCAACCGAAATGAAGAATGCGTCCATCAGCCGTTTGTCTTGAAACACGATCCGGTAGTTTTCCAGCGTGAATTGTCTCGGCCAGAAGGTCAATCCGCCCAGCATCGTGTCTTGACCTACATTAAAAGAAATGACCAATGAATTCCAATAGGGATACACCATGACGAATGCCATGATGAGCAACAGGAAGTAAATGACACCTTGCAGGATTTTATCTTCGAGGCTGAGCTTCATGATTGTCTCCCTTCATCCGCTGCAGGCGTCACCATAAGCTTGTCCCCAATCTTCTGGCGATGGCGTTGGCGATCGTGAGCATTCCTACGCTGACAACCGCTTTGAAAACGCCGATGGCCGTCGCGAACGAATAGCGGTAGTTTTTAATGCCGATCCGATAGGCATAGGTGTCGATGACGTCGGAGACATCGCGAATGGAGAAATTGTTAGATGTGAGAAGCAGGATATCTTCAAAGCCCGCATTCAGAATATTGCCGATTTGTAAAATCAGGAAAATGGTGATCACGGGAGCGATGCTCGGAATCGTGACCAGGAACGTCATCTTGAACCGGCTAGCCCCGTCTATGGACGCGGCTTCATAAAGGTGCGGATCCACGTTCGTAATCGCCGCCAAATAAACGATGGCCGCAAAACCGATTTCTTTCCATACGCCGGTAGAAATCAGGATCGTCCAGAAATATTCCGGATAAGCCAGAAAGTTAATCGGTTCCTTGATGAGATGAAGGCTTTGCAAAAGGATATTGATGCTTCCGTTCTCCGGCGACAGCATCGAGATCACGAGTCCCGAAACGATAACCCACGAAAGAAAGTGGGGAAGATAGCTGATCGTTTGAATGACGCGTTTGAAGAACATATGCCGGACTTCGTTCAGCATCAAGGCCAACAGGATCGGTGCGGGAAACCCGATGAACAGTCTAAGCAAGCTGATGGCGATCGTATTCCGCATGACGTGCGAAAAATCGGGATCCGTGAAAAACGCGTGGAAGTGCTTGAACCCGACCCAAGGGCTGGCCATTAATCCTTTGAACAGGTCGTAGTCCTGAAAAGCGGTCAATAGACCGTACATCGGAATGTAACTGAAGATCAGAATAAGGATTAGCCCCGGTATGACCATAAGCTGAACGTCCCATTGATGGATAAATCGTTTCCAAAGGGGGGCTTGATCGAGCCTCGCCGGAATGGCGGTACTTGTTGTTTCCGTTTTCAATCCTTCACCCTCTCCGCTGCGGCGCACACTCTGCTGCACGTATATCATAAAACTTTGCAGAATCGGTTTGAACCCATCGAAACAACGGAAACTTACACTTTGCAACGAATTTGCGGGCAAAAAAAACCGGACTGCAGAGAGTTCGAATTTTTGTGGAGGATTTTGCGCTGATCTGCTTTAGGCGATTATGGGATGTAGTTCGATTATGCCGAATAAGGAAGCCTCGACCCGCTGTGTGGCTGCTACAGACCGATTTTGCCCAATTGCAGTACACTATTGGACCACCCCTGAGCGAAACCGACTCTCCAATTGTGTGTTTTCGAACTGCAACCAGTGAACCATTCATTCCCCTGCCCGTAGTTGGGTTAAATCGGGCTGCAGCCAAACCGGATAAACCCCATCAACATGACAAAAAGACCGCCCTTCATCATCGAGAGATGATGGTAAGGGCAGCCCCGTCGTTCAACGCGTCGTTATGAGAATTTAATATTTAATGCAAATGGTCGATACTTCGCTGTAGAAATCAAGGCTGAACATGCCGCCTTGCCGGCCGATGCCGCTCTGCTTCTCGCCGCCGTAAGGCGTTCTCGGGTCGCGGAGGAACCACGTGTTCACCCAGGTGAGTCCCGCTTCGATCTGGTGGGACACGCGGAAAGCGCGGCTGCTGTCCTTGGTCCAAATCGATGCGCTTAATCCGTAATGTGTATCGTTCGCGTAACCGATGACTTCCTCTTCGGTATCGAAAGGCTGAATCGTCACCACGGGTCCGAAGATCTCTTCGCTGATGACGCGGCATTGCTGGTTTAGGCCGGTAATGATCGTGGGCTCGAGATAATAACCTTTCTCCGACACTTGCGCGGGTTTGCCGCCGGCGGCGATTTGGCCGCCTTCCGATTTGGCCAACTCAATGTATTCGAGAACTCGTTCATAGTGCTGTTTGCTGATCAGAGCACCAATATTCGTGTTCGGTTGAAGCGGATCGCCGACAATCTGCTCTTTGGTGCGGGCGACGAATTGATCCACGAACCGTTCATAGATGGACCGCTGCACATAAATCCGGGAACCGCACAGACAGACGGCGCCCTGGTTGATGAAGCTGCTTCGCAGCGACGTTTCCACCACATCGTCCAGATCGCAGTCTTCGAAAATGATGTTCGGGTTTTTACCGCCGAGCTCGAAGGACAGTCTCTTCAGGCTGGCGGAGCCGGCTTTCATGATGCTTTTGCCCGTCGAGGTTTCACCGGTGAACGCGATCGCGCGGATATCCGGATGCTCGGACATGGCTTCCCCAACCAATCTTCCGGCTCCGTTGACGATGTTGATGACACCGTCCGGCAGTCCGGCTTCCTTGCAGATTTCACCCAGCAGCGTCGCGGTCATCGGCGTCCAACGCGCCGGTTTCAATACGACCGTGTTGCCCATGGCCAGGGCCGGAGCAAGCTTGGCGCTGAGCAGCAGAAGCGGCAAGTTCCAAGGATTGATCATGCCGACGACGCCAAGCGGACGGCGGACGACGAAGTTCATGGCCCCCTGCTCGCTCGGGTAAGCTTCGGTTCCCATCGTCGAAATGAAATTGGCGTAAAAATGATAGCTGCCCGCTGAGCGGGGGATGTCGACGTTGGTTGAAAGCCATAAAGGCTTGCCGGTATCCATCGTCTCGAGCATGGCCAATTCGTCTTTTCTTTGCAGCATGATGTCGCCGATTCTTCTCAGAATGGCGGCCCGTTCGCTTAGTTTGGATTGTTTCCATCCGTTATTGAACGCTCGTTTGGCCGCTTCGACCGCCAAATCGACTTCGGCTTTGCCGCCTTCCGCCACTTGGCCGATCACTTCTTCCGTCGCGGGATTGATGTTGTCGAACGTGCTCGATTTCGACAAATCCACGTACATCCCATCGATAAAATGCCGGCAGTCCATCCCTTTGTTTTCCATCTGAAGTCCTCCTTTGGATTATGAATCGGAAATCAACCTCATCACGCGCTCAACGGCATTGGCCAATAGAATCGGGGCTTGAGCCATCGCTTCCGGCATCGTCATCGGTCGCTCCATCATGGAGAACACGCTTCGCACCCCATGGCGGTACATGACCTCGATTCCTTCCCCGACCGATCCTGCCACCAGAACGACCGGCACGCCGCATCGCTGCGCCGTCTTGGCTACTCCATACGGCGTTTTTCCCCGTTCCGTTTGAAAATCGCATTGGCCTTCACCGGTAAAAACCCAATCGGCGCCGATCAATTTCTGCTCCAGTCCTGCAGCGTTCAACACAATGTCCACACCTCTGCGCAGCGTGGCGCCAAGGAAAGCCGCCAACCCCGCTCCCAATCCTCCGGCCGCTCCCGCACCCGGCAGCTCCAAGACGTCAACGCCCACGTCCTTCTTGATGACGGATGCGTAATGAACAAGGTTGGCGTCCAGCCGGTTGACCATATCCGGCGTGGCGCCCTTCTGCGGACCGAACACATGGCTCGCGCCGGACGGCCCGCATAAAGGATTGTCGACATCGCAGGCTACCTCGAACTTGCAAGATTGCAGCCGTGCGTCCACCCCGCCGAGATCGATTCGGTACAGCTTATCCAACCCGCCTCCGCCGGCCGTCAGCTCGTTACCGTCCGCATCGAGAAGTTTAATGCCCAGAGCCTGGGCCATGCCGGCTCCTCCGTCGTTGGTCGCGCTGCCGCCGATCCCCAGAATGAAGGAACGGCAGCCGAGATCCAGCGCATGGCGTATCAACTGTCCGGTGCCGTAAGTGGTCGTGAGCAGCGGGTTCCGGCTGTCCTCGTCTATCAAGTACAAGCCGGATGCCTCCGCCATTTCGACGACAGCCGTCGATCCGTCACCCGCAATGCCGAATTTCGCGCGTACCGGTTGACCCAGCGGATTGCTTACTACACATTCCAGCACTCGTCCGCCTGTCGAATCCACCAGGCTTTGCACCGTGCCTTCGCCGCCGTCCGCCATCGGCACTTTGACGATCTCGGCGTCCGGAACGACTCTGCGTATGCCGAGCTCCATCGCATCGCACGCTTGCTGTGCGGTGAGACTTCCTTTATAAGAATCGGGGGCGAGGACGATCTTCATGGCCTAATACCCGCTAGAGCTAATACACGATTCATCCGCTCAGCCGCCATGTCGGCGTCAACCAGCAATCCGGCTTGATCCGCCAGGATGAACAGTTCGGATAGATGGGTAATCGAGCGGGACCCTTCCGCGCCGGCAATCATGCGAAAGTGAGACTGGTGCCCGTTGAGGTAGGCCATAAACACGATGCCCGTTTTATACGCATAAGTCGGGGTTTGGAAAATATGCCGCGACAGAGGAACGGTTTTATCCAGGATTCGATTGAACCGCGCCGTATCTCCCGCATCCAACGCATGCAAGGCTGCGGCTGCCGCCGGAGCAATCGCGTCGAAGATGCCGAGCAGTGCGTGGCTGAAGCCGAATTCATCGCCTTGGATCAGCGCTGCATAGTTGAAATCGTCACCCGTGTACATCTTCACGTTCCCGGGAAGACGGCGGCGCATGGCGATTTCTTTGTCCGCGTCCAGCAAGGAAATCTTGATGCCGTCGACCTTATCGTCATGCGCGCCGATGATCCTCAGACATACCTCCATCGCCTCGTCCAGATCGTCATGTCCCCAGTAGCCGGTCAGATTCGGATCGAACATGCCGCCCAGCCAATGTAGAATGACGGGCTTGGAAACTTGGCTCAATATTTTGCCGTACACCCGCTCGTAATCATCCGGCCCTTGCGCGCAGGCGCATAGCGCACGGCTCGCCATGAGAATGATCTGCCCGCCGTGACTTTCCACGAAAGCGCATTGCTCTTCATAAGCCGCCTCGACCTGCTCCAATGTAACGCGAGGACCCGGCATCAAATGATCGGTGCCTGCGCCGCATGCGATTCGCCCTCCCACAGAGCGGGCTTCGGCGAGGGAGCGGGAAATCAGCTCCTGCGAACGATTCCAGTCCAGGCCCATCCCGCGCTGCGCGGTATCCATCGCTTCCGCCACGGCCAAGCCCAGAGACCACAAATGACGGCGGTACCCCAAAGTCGCCTCCCAATCGATCTGCGCGTTGTTGAGCGGGTCGGTATCGGCCAGCGGATCGACAACGACGTGAGCCGCCGAGTAGGCGATTCGGCTTCGCGGAGCGGCTCCCTTCGGGACCTCGAAGACGTTGGCTTTACCCGGCACATAAGCGGTCAGCGATCCGTCACTTCGCGGCAGGAGCAGCTGTGGCATGTCGGCGTTCCTCCTGAATGTTCAATTCCGGCACGTCAACCCAGCGGCGCTCCTCCCAAGACTGCAGCGCGAGCTCGGACAGTTGGGTGCCTTTCGCGCCTTCCAGCAAATCCCACGGGAAAGGCGTATCCACGATCACATGCTTCAGGAACAGTTCCCACTGGACTTTAAATCCGTTATCGAACAGCTGATTGTCCGGAACCTCTTCCCATTGGGCTCTAAAGTCGAACGGGTTCGGGATGTCCGGATTCCATACCGGTTTGCATGTATTGATGCGATGCTGCGTTTTGCAATCACGCAGTCCGGCGACCGCGCTGCCCTCCGTGCCGTCGACTTGGATGACGAGCAAATCTTCCCGATTCACGCGAACCGTCCAGGAGGAGTTGGCCTGCACCACAATGCCGCCGTCCAGCTCGAAGATCGCGTATGCCGCATCGTCTGCCGTTGCCGCATACTCCTCGCCGTTCTCATCCCAGCGCTTCGGAACATGGGTCACGCCAAGGCAGCTTACGCTGCGGACATTGCCGAACAGGTTGTCGAGCACATAACGCCAGTGCGCGAACATGTCGGTGATAATGCCGCCGCCGTCCTCTTTGCGATAGTTCCATGACGGGCGCTGCCCCGGCTGCCAATCTCCCTCGAATACCCAATAGCCGAACTCCATGCGTACGGACAAGATTTGGCCGAAGAAGCCGGAGTCCACCAGACGCTTCATCTTGAGAAGTCCCGGCAGGAACAATTTGTCTTGGACGACGCCGTTTTTAACACCCGCACGGCTCGCCAGTCGGGCCAGTTCCATGGACTCTTCGAACGTCGAGGCCGTCGGTTTTTCGCAATAAATATGTTTGCCTGCCGCAATCGCCTTGCGTATGCTGTCTGCCCGGAAGTTCGTGATTTGGGCATCAAAATAGATCAGATTTCGCGGATCCGCAAGACACTCATCTAGGTTCGTCGTCCAACGCCCAATGCCGTGCGCCTCTGCCAAGGCCTTGAGCTTGTGCTCCTGACGGCCGACCAATACCGGGTCCGGCATAATGACGTCGCCGTTCGGAAGTTTGACGCCCCCTTGGTTGCGGATGGCCACGATGGAGCGGATGAGATGCTGGTTCGTGCCCATGCGGCCGGTAACCCCGTTCATAATCAAGCCGACATTGATTTGTGTCATTTACGCTTGCTCCCCTTCCAGTTGATTGTCCGAATTCACCTTCATCCTAAGCGATGAACCTCTTTCATTCTTATTACTGCGGGAAGTGTCTTCTTGATATCGGAAATCAAATTTGCACACTGCGACGGTATTACGAATCATTCATTTGATGAAGCTTGCGATACAGATTCGGAGATTTGCCGCTGCTGTGCCGAAAAGTCCGGTAAAACGTGGACAGACTCTCAAAGCCAACCTCAAAACAAACGGAAGAGATATCTTTATCCGTTTCGGCCAGCATTTTTTTGGCCAACTCCATCCGGACCTCGGTCAAATATTGCAAAGGCGTAACGGCATACTGCTCTTTGAAAATGTTGTTGATATGACGTGCGCTCACGCCCAGCTTGACGGCGATATCGTGCGAACCGAAGATTTCGAAGTAATGGGTATCGATGTAGTGGCGCAGCCTCTCCGCACGTTGGGTGTTCACATTATGGAGCTGGGATGCCGCTTCATTGCGGACAAGCACGAGAAGCAGCTCCGACAAATAAATCGGAAGGGCCAACTCGTTAAGCGCAGCACCTTGCGATTGCTGGAACAGCATTTTTCTCAGCATCTGCCGCAGTTCGTTGTCACCCATTTTGCTCAGCTTGATCAGCTTGGAGCAGCCGAATTCCGAATGCAGCAATTGCTCCCGCACCGCTCCGTCCAACAAATTCTCATCAAAGGCGAGCACCAGAACCGTCAGTTTCGTATTCGACACAATGGAGTGTCTGCAGTAAGGGACGATAACTACCGCGCTGTTCTGCTCGAAGTCCATGCGGTGCCCGTCCAGCGTGATGACCCCTTTACCGTCCAAGGCATACAGGAACTGATGCTGTTCATGGTGATGCTCCAAGATCACGTTGCCATCCCTGTGCTTGCTTTCATACAAATGGATTCCGTTCATGCCCTCAGCCCCTGACCTTCTTGCCCCGGCCGTACAAGAACAGAACAATCAAGATCACGAGGCCGTATATGATTTGGCGTCCCGCATCGTTGATATTGAGCACCGTCAAAATGCTAAGCAGCACATAGATGATGACCGTACCCGCGATGGTTCCGACATATCCGCCTCTTCCCCCGATAATCGAGGTACCGCCGATCACGACGGCGGCGATCGTGGGAAGCAAGTACGTATCGCCCATCCCCAAATAGGAAAGACCGTAAAATCCGACGGACATCATACCCGCCAGAACCGCAAACAGCGCGCTCAGCATATACACCATCACGATCATCCGTTTGTTCTGGATGCCGGATAAGTAGGAAACCCGGGCGTTCGTCCCGATGGCGTAAATTTTTCTGCCGAACGTGGTTTTGGCCAGCAGCAGGATGACCGCCGCCGCGAGCACCACCCAGAACCAGAGCGCGATGCGGATACCCAGGAACGACTCGGTTCCCATGTAGCGCAGCCAGCCCGGCGCGTTGCCTTTGGGATTGCCGTTGCTGTAAACGTAAGTAACGCTCTTGAGGATGCTGCTCATGGCCAGGGTCATGATGATCGGGGAAATGTTCAAGTAGGCAACTCCGAGCCCGTTTAACAGCCCGACCAACAGTCCGACGGCCAGCATCGCGACAAGCGCAACGCCTCCGCCGTGCTGTACCGTCACTTGGGTCATGATCACGGCGCCTAAGTTAAGCACATACGCCAAAGAAAGGTCGAGACCTCCGGTTAAAATGACCAACGTTTGGCCGATCGCCAGAACGCCCAAAAAAGAAGCCAACACCAGCAGTTGAATGACATGATCCGTTGAAAAGAAGTGGGGCTGCAGAATACCCGACACGATATACAAGGAAATCATCGTTAGATACGTTTTCAAAATCGCCGATTTCCGAATGGCATGAACAGCTCCGAATCCGGACGGCGCTGAAGAAGGTTCGATCATCTCGGTTTTCACGGCGGCCCTCCTCGTCTATGAACTCGTCGTAAGCGGAGCTCTTCTCCATAATTTCTGCAGCAATCCGACCGTCAGCGCAAGAATGAGGATGACGCCTTGCACCGCATTTTGATAAAAAGACGGAACCCCCCAGAAGATCAACAAGCCCAGCACCAGCGACAGGATGGCAGCTCCCGCTACCGCTCCGGCATATCCGCCTTTGCCGCCTGCAAGTGGTGTTCCTCCCAGTACGACGGCCGCGATGGAATTCAGCGTAAACAGGCTGCTTCCGAGCGGATCGCCGGACGCGGTTTGGGCGGTAAGCAGCAGGGCGGCCACCGCAGCGAACAGACCGGACAGCGTGTACGCCCACAGTTTGGTGCGTTCCACGGGAATGCCGGATACGAATGCCGAATATTCGTTACCTCCGATCGCATAAATCGATTGCCCCAGGCGGGAACGGCGCAGAGGCATCCACACCAGCCCGATGATGACGGCCAAAACGACGGCGGAAACCGGGATATACGTGAACACCCGGCCGGTCAGGAACTCGGTGTACGACATCGGCACCTTGCCTCCGGGCGTCGGACGAATGTAGAGGGCAATTCCGCCGTAAATCGAGGCGGTGGCCAATGTGACCACAATCGGTTGGAGCCTTCCGTATACGATGATCGCACCGTTGATCAGCCCCGCTAATCCGCCGATCGCAAGTACGATCAGGTTGGTGAGCAAGATACCGACCGTTTCATTGCCGACCGCCGAAGACACCGGGTCCATGATGGTTGCGGCAATCGAATTGGTGAGTCCGATCATGGAACCGACCGACAGATCGATGCCGCCGGTCAACACGACGACGGTCTGAGCCAGCGCGGCGACCGCAAGCGTAATGACTTGATTAAAGATCGACTGCGGGCCGTATCGGGAGAAGAAATCGTTCTGGTTCGAGGCAAATAACACGAGAATGACGAGCAAAATGACGCAGGCCATGATCGCGTCTTTGTTGCGTCTTACAAATAAGGACGAACCTTTGCGTTTCGCGGCGGGTTTCATTTGCGGTTCCACCTCCTAAGCGATGCCGAGCGCGGCGTTGATGATATGATGTTCGGTCATGTTCTCTCCCTCGAGCATGGCGGATATCCGGCCTTGCTTAAATACGGCGATCCGGTCGCTAAGCCCGACCAGCTCGGGAAGTTCGGTTGAATAGAAGAGAATCGAAATGCCTTCCTCGGCCAGTTTACGGATCAGCTGATAAATTTCCGCTTTTGTTCCGATGTCGATTCCCCGGGTAGGATCGGCCAGCAGCAAAATGTTCGAGCGGGTCAAAACCGCTTTGCCGATGACCACCTTCTGCTGATTTCCGCCGCTTAAGCCGCTGACCTCCTGCTCCGTGTCGTGCGTCTTTATGTTTAACAGCCGGATCATATCCTGCACTGCCGTTTTTTCCTTACCCGATTGAATCAAACCCAGTTTTTGCCTCCGGTTCAACGTCATCAAGGATAAATTCTCTTTGACCGACCGGGTGAGCAGCACTCCTTCGTTCTTGCGGTCCTCCGGAACGAGCGCAATTCCGGCATCGATGACGGATTTCGGCCCTGCCAGCGGCACCTTCCTTCCGGATATTCTGACCTCTCCGCCTGAAATCGGACAAACTCCGAACAGCGCCTGCAAAAAATGGCTTTGACCGTGGCCTTGCAGACCGGCGATTCCGACAATTTCTCCTTTTCTAAGCTGGAGATGGATGTTGTAAAAATGCCGTCCGCTTGACAGGTCCCGAACCTCGAGCGCGATTTCATTTTGCATGACCGGCTTTTTCTCGGGGAACGTCTCGGTCACGCTGCGGCCAGCAATCCATTGCACGATTTGGTCGTTGGCCACGGTCCCCCAATCGAAGGTGGCCACATAACGCGAGTCGCGAAAAACGGTGGCGCGATCGGCGATTCGCGTTAATTCATCCATGCGGTGGGAAATGAAGATGGCGGTTTTCCCTTGTGCGGTAAGACGTTTGATAACGGAGAACAACAAGTCGACTTCCTGCTGCCCCAAGGCGGATGTCGCTTCGTCAAAGATGATGATATCCGGATCGCGGGACAATGCTTTGGCGATCTCCACCAGTTGACGGTCAGACAGGGACAGATCGGCTACCAAGGCTTCGGTTGGAATCGAAAGTCCCAGGTCGTCGAACAGTTGCCCCGTTTGCCGGTTCATTTTGCGGAAATCGATCAGCCCCCATCTGGTACGGGGTTCGTAACCCAAATAGACGTTCTCCGATACAGAGAGATCGGGAACGAGTGACAACTCTTGGAAGACCGCCACGATTCCTTTGCGTGACGCATCTGCTGGAGAATCGATTTGAGCCTCTTGACCTTTGAACCGGATCGTGCCGGAATCCGGCTTCACGACCCCGCACATGATTTTGACCAGCGTGCTTTTACCGGCGCCGTTCTCACCGAGCAGCGCATGCACTTCTCCCCGCCTGCAGGAGAAACTGCAATCGATCAACGCGTTAACACCGCCGTAACTTTTGCTTACTTGTGAAACCTCGAGCAAAGTTTCGTTTTGATGACTCGACAGCATCTGTCCGCACCTCCCGTCAAGTTCAAAAGGACTGATCCGAACGTAACGTAACGTAACGTTCGGATCGGTCCGCAGGTGAAGCTTACTTCGCCAAGATCTGTTCGATCTTCAGATTGAAACTGTTGGCAGGATCGGTCCAGTCGACGTAGAAATTGTCGGGTTGTCCGGAAGCGTACCATCTGTCGGCATCTTTGGTTTCGGCGACAGGAAGCGGAACGACGGTCTTCTTGTTAACCGGCTTTCCGTTCAATACTTGAAGCGCGACATCTAGAGCGGATGCGCTTAAGTATGGCGGTTGACTTACTGCGATCGCTTTCACTTTGTCTTCCTTCATGTGCTTGAAGAGGCCGTTCAGCATTTCACCGGTTAACGGAATCGTCGACGGGTCGATTTTGTTCTGCTTCAGTGCTTCAACGATCGCGTTCTCGCCTCCGCCTTGTGTCAAAATCCCTTGGATTCCCTCGGCTTTATGAGCGGAAAGCATGTTGTTGATAACAACCGATGTCGTCGCGTCGTCATAGTTGCCGAATCCTTCCGCAAGAATTTTGATATCCGGAAACTTCTTGAGCACTTCCCGATGACCCGCGTCCCGGTCTTTGTCGATCTGGATTCCTTCGACTCCTTTTATCAGCAGGATATTGCCCTTGCCGCCCATTTCATGAGCGAGCCATTCCGCTTGGACTCTGCCGAATTGGACTTGGTCCGTATTCACGTTATATACCTTGTCGGATTCGATCGTATTGTCGAAAGCGACAACGACGATTCCCCGGTCCACGGCTTCGTTCAGCACGGGAGCAAGCGCCGTAGGCGAGGCGGCGTCCACGATGATGGCATCATAACCTTTGGAAATCATGTTCCGGATCTCATTGACTTGGGCTTGCGGGTCGTTACCGGAACTCGAGGTGAAGTATTCGCTGATTTCACCCGCGTCTTTTTTGTTCTGGGCATACGCATCGAATATTTTGACCATCTCGGAGCGCCAGGAGTTGCCCGTGAAAGAGTTACTCAGTGCGATCTTGTAAGCTTTTTTGCCGCCGGCATTGCTTGCCCCGGCGCTTGGACTTGCAGCGCCATTGGCGCTCGATTTCGATGTTTCGCTCGGACTTGCGGCTCCCTTATCTCCGCTTTTCCCGCAGGCTGTGAATAAAACGCCTAACATGACCACGATGATCGTCAGTGCTGCCAATCGGAAAACCCGTGTTCTTTTCATCGATACCCCTCCAGTTTTTTATTGCTTCTTATATAGGAACTGCGGCTGGTCAAAATCCGGATATCCTCCCGTGTGGGCAGATGGCCCGGGAAAACCGATTAGCTGCCATACCGCAGGTTCACTCAAATACAATGCGCACACATCGGCTCTAAGCTGCTTGTAGAAACCCGGAACCGCTCTTTTCAATTCCATCAAAATCTCATGGACCTGTTCCTGGTTCAGTTCCGGCAGCCCGCGGTCGAATCGTTCTTGGGCGATAACGGCGGCCGTATCCACGCCCTTCAAATAAACGGCGGCGTTGATCCCGGCTGCCACTTTCGCGGCCAGAACGGGTCCGGCGCCTACTTCCGCGGCCCCGCGGTCGATTTCGTCGGATGGAATGACGGCATTCGCGAGAATCGTCAGGAATCCCGATTGTTCGGACGTTATCGTACTCATCTCCTTACCTCCCATGCCGAATCGCTCATAGCTCGCCTATTTGCGCCCGTTCGGCGATATATTCCGCCGACCGGCTGGCGATCGCCATGGCGGTCAGGGTCGGATTGAGACCGCTTCCGGTCACGAAAACGCTGGTGTCGCAAATAAACAGATTTTTGATGTCATGCGATTGGCCATACCCGTTCACGACGGATGTGTCCGGGTTATCTCCCATCCGGCACGTTCCCATGGCATGGGCGCCATAGTTCAGGCCGACCCTCACCTTGCGGGCACCGGATGCCTCCATCAGTTGAACCGCCTTGTCGCGAGCCGCCCCGGCCAGCTTAACGTCGTTATCCAGCCATTCGATATGTACTCTCGCTGCCGGAAGGCCGCGCCTGTCCTTCAGCTCTGGATCGAGCGTCACCGTGTTGTTCTCGCTCGGGAGCCCTTCCGCGTGCGCCCACCAGGCCGCGGTATAAGGGTAGTCATGCAAGAACCGTTTCAGCTCGGCTCCCACAAAATCTCCGCTTAGATTGGCGTAAGTAATCGGTGTCATCATGTAGGAGAGAAGCACGAACCCTCTCGCATAATCATGGCGCGGGTCCGGTTTATAGTAATCTTGCACCATCACTTGGCCCATCTGGATCCCTTTGTAGGCATTGACCGGTTCGTCAAACGTGCCGAAAACCTGCCAGGTCGGATGGCTGAGCATATATTTGCCTACCGCTCCGCTCGAGTTGGCCAGTCCGTCCGGAAAGCTCGGGCAGGCGGACATCAGCAGCAGGCGGGGCGTTTCGACCGCATGCGCGGACAAGATGACCATTCGTGCCCGCTGCTCGTGCTCCCGGCCTTCCGCATCCAAATAGTGAACGCCTGTCACTCTACCCGCCGAAGAATCATAATCCACGCGATGAACGAACGCTTCACTGATCACGCGGACACCGGCAGCCTCGGCTTTGGCCAAATAGGTACCCTGGCTGGTCGCTTTCGCTCCTGTCGGGCACCCGGAGCCGCACCATCCGCAATAAACGCAGGCCGGGCGTCCATCGTATTCCTCCGAATTGATGGCGATGGGGGGAGCAAAAGGATGTGCCCCTGCTTTCGACGCGCCTCTGGCCAATACCTGGGCATGCCAGCTCATCTTGTGAGGAGGCATCGGCAGTGAATAAGGTTCGGGTGCGAAGGGTCCGGCCTCGCCGGCCAAGCCGAAATCCCGCTCCACCTTGGCATAATAAGGCGCCAGATCCTTGTAGGTGATCGGCCAGTCCTCACCGACCCCTTCCAGCGTTCTGGTCCGGAAGTCGGCTTGATGGAACCTCGGCATGACGCCCAGCCAAGTAAGTGTGCCGCCGCCCACGCCAATTCCCGTCTTGGGAACGACCTGATCCTTGCCGGCATACACTCTCGGTTCATTCCATTGGATCTTGGCACCGTTCGCTTCCGAATTCGCCAAATCCACGGCGGGATCATAACGTTTGCCGCCTTCAAGGACGACAATCTTCAATCCTTGATCGGACAGTTCCTTGGCCACCAGGCCGCCGCATGCGCCGGAACCGACAATCAATACGTCAACGGTGTCCTTGTTCATGTGCGATATGCTCCTTTCTCCTCTGGAACGGAATGTGGTAAAAGACTGTGAATCTTTGAGACAAAATCATATACTGAGAGCAGCAGGATAATGACACGCTGAGGTGCTGAAACGATGGGCTTACAAAAACTCGACTTGCCGGCTGAAGGAATTCTGCTGTACGAATTCAAACATACAGACGGTGAAGTAGTGAAAGAACATCATCATCAGGTCCATCAAATTTTGTACGCTCTAGAAGGGGAAGGGAAATTAAAGCTTGACGGCAAGGAGAACGCTTTCAACCACGACCACATTGCCGTCATCGTGCCTCAATCGGAACACTCCATCGTATCCGATTCCAAATTGACCGTACTCGTTCTTGCTTTCGATGATGCGATCTTCGATTCCGCTGTGAGGAATGGGCTGCTTGACAGCTTCTTCAGTCGTTCCAAACTGCTTAAGCCCAACGGATTCAGCAGCAGCGAGCTAAGACAGCTGCTAAGAAAAATGCTTTTTGAACAATCCAGCGGCAATCTGGTCAGCCATTTGGCGATGAGAATCATATTGTGCGAGATCTTGCTCGTTCTTTCCCGCTCCGAACAAGCACCTTCCTTAGCGGATGCCAACAGCTTGCGCGCGGAACGGATCCGCCATTATATCGACACGCACTATTTCGAAATCTTCGACGCGAATAACATTGCGTCCATGCTGGGAATGAGTACCCGGTACGTCAACATGATTTTCAAGGAGCATTTCAATATCACCCCGATGCGCTACTTAACGGACATGCGCATTGAGCTGGCCCAAAAAATGCTGGCCGAAACAGACAAGGACATCGCTTCGATCTGTTTTGAACTCGGCTTTGAAACCGTTTCTACTTTCTATCGAATCTTCAAAGACTCGGTCGAAGTGCCGCCGAACAAATATCGAACGCTGCACAAAATTCAGGAACGCCATATGGAAGACAACGATAAACATTACGAACCCGATTATCTGCCTACACATGCTCCAGATAACGCCGCTTCATCAAAGCCAGAACCTCGTCGCCAGGTGTATCCCAAATCGACTGATTAAAGATTTCGACTTCGATCGGCCCTTGGTAACCGGCAGCTTCCACGCTTTGGCGGATGCGGCGGATTTCGATCACACCGTCTCCCATCATTCCCCGGCCCATCAACAGATCCGGAGTCGGAACAATCCAGTCGGATACGTGGAAGCCGAGAATCCGTCCGCTAGCCCGGGAGATTTGACCGTATAGGTCGGGATCCCACCATACATGGAACACATCGACGATAATTCCCACTTGTTCCGGCGTGTATCGTTCAGCCAAAGCATTGGCCTGGGCTAACGTAACGATCACGGAGCGTTCGGCCGCATACATCGGATGGAGCGGTTCGATTCCCAGCTTGATTCCGTGCGATTGGGCATAGGGTACGAGCTGCTCGATCCCTTCGGCTACCCATTTACGTGCACTGTCGATGTCTCGGTCGGGAGCCGGCCCGCAAACCAACACCAATACTTCCGCTCCGAGCTCTGCCGCTTCTTCCACCGCACGGCGGTTATCGTCCAGTTTGGCCTGACGCGCGCCAGCCGTTTGCGCCGGGAACATGCCTCCCCTGCATAAGCTCGATACCTGGAGTCCGGCGTCTCGGACCAGTCTTCTGCTCTCCGCGAGACCCGTCTCAGCCACCTTATGCCGCCATAAGGCGATCCATGGAATGTCCTCCCGTACACAGCCGTCTACCGCTTCGCGCAAGTTCCAACGTTCGGTTGTAATCTGGTTCAAGCTGATCCGTTGTATATCGCATGAGTGCGCCAATATCGCCTATCCTCCTGTCGGATGCAGATGACAAAGTATTCATGAAACCGCATACATCGGAATATAAACCTATAATAATCCAAGATGAAATCTTCCGTCTTATCAACCAAGGAACTGTATTCTCATAATTGGAACTAATTATATCCGAACATCAAAAAGGCCGGGCTTGCCATCGAAATGACAATTCCGGCCCTTAATCGACAGGCAGATCGGCTATTGGCCTTCCCAGTACCGCTCGATTTGCTCGAGGGATTTGCCTTTGGTTTCCGGCACGACTTTGGCACAGAAGATGACGGCGATCAAGGAAATGACCGCAAACAACCAGAATGTCGCCGACGTCCCGATCCACTCCAGCAGCATCGGAAAAGTTTGCGAAACGACATAATCGGCCGCCCATAAACATAGGGAAGCGATGGCCGTGGCGCGCCCCCGGACGCGCGTAGGGAAAATTTCTGAAATCATGACCCATACGACCGGACCGAAGGAAACGGCAAACGATGCCACATAAATCAGGATAAATACCAAGATCAAAGTTCCGGACACATTCGCCGCATGAAAGCCGTATCCGACAACAAGCAAACTAACGGTCATCATAACGGCACCGACGAGAAGGAGTGCCCTGCGCCCGAGCTTATCGATCAGCCAGAGCGCAATGAGCGTGAAGGCAAAATTGACGATGCCCACCAGCACGGTTTGGCTGAGTGCGGCATTGGTCCCCGCCCCCGTTTGTTTGAAAATTTCGGGAGCGTAATACATGATCGCGTTGATGCCCGTAATTTGTTGAAGGACAGCCAATACGACACCCACGATCAGCGGCCGCCGAAGGGGATGCCGGAACAATTGCCGGATCGCTCCCCCATTGTCGTCCTTTAAGTTCAGGATCTCATGAAGCTCGGCCTTGGCCGCCTCTTTGCCGTTCATTCGTTCCAGAACTTCCAGCGCCTCGACCTCTTGTTTTTGCTTCATCAGCCAACGCGGCGTTTCCGGAATCAACAAGAGGAGCAGCAAGTAGATGGCACCCGGTACGACGCCGAAACCGAGCATCCAGCGCCAGGCGTAGTTGATATCCCAAACATTATTGCCATATCCGGCGATCGCTGCGTTAATGAAATAGGTTGCGAATATGCCGGTCACCACGGCTAATTGATAGATCGACACCAACCGTCCCCGATTTCTTGCCGGTGCGATTTCGGTAATATAGAGCGGAGATAACGTGGAAGCCATACCGACGCCGAGTCCGCCGACGATCCTCGCCACAATCAATGCGCTCACACTGTTCGGAATGGCGGCACCGATCGACCCGATGACGAACAGGATGGCGGACAGCATCAGCATTTTTTTGCGGCCGAATTTATCGCTCAGAACCCCGGAAAAGCCCGCACCTATCGTGGCACCCACGATCAGACTCGAAACCATCCATCCCAGCATGCCTGGGTGCAGGTCAAACCTGACCCTCATAAAGCCAATGGCACCCGAAATGACGGCCGTGTCGTAACCGAACAAGAAGCCGCCGATCGCCGCGATAATCGAGTAGTAAGTGGCGATTTGAGAAAACGATTTGTGCCCAGTTGAGGTCGTATTCACCATCATGGCTCCTTTATGGAAACGACAGGTGAACATAGGTTAACCAAAAAACGACAGGTCAACACCGATCGGATGCCGCGGCGGCACTTCTTGTTGAATGATTTACAAAGTGACACCAGACAGAGCAACAGCCTGTTGAGGATTCCTCAACAGGCTGTTTTCATGAAAAGCGGTAGGTCCAGAAGCGTTCCCTTCCGAAACGCTCTTGTAATTCTTTCTCTTTCGTTTTCCCGTTGCCCATCAATTCCGCGGCTTGAAACTGGGAGCGATGAGCCTGGATGGAGGCTATTTTCTGCTTCAAGAAAACTTTCACGTCATTCACAACATCAGGCTTTCCCAATACTTCTTCACAATTTTTGGAAAAGGCCAGACAGTGGACCGGAGGCCGCTTCGCTTGGGGCAGTCTGCCGATCGTTCGGATCACGGCAGCCCCGCATGCATCATGATCAGGATGAACGGCATATCCCGGGTAAAAGGTAATGACCAGCGATGGATCAACTTCTTTCAGCAGACCTTCGATCCTTGCATCCAATTGCTCCTGATCTTCGAATTCGATTGTTTTATCATGAAAGCCCATCACTCGCAAATCCTGTATGCCGATGGCCCGGCAAGACTCCTCCAGTTCCTTCTTGCGTATGGCTGGAAGCGTGATTCGATTCGCAAATGGTGGAAAACCCATGTTTCTGCCCATTTCCCCCAAGGTCAAACAGGCGTAAGTGACTTGCGCGCCTTCACTAATCGATTTCGCCAGTGTCCCGGATACACCGAACGCCTCGTCATCCGGATGAGGCAAAATAACCAAAATGTGTCGTTCCATCGAATGTCCCTCATCTCTCATTAGAAAGGCCTCCGGCTTAAGTGTAAGGCGACAACCAGCTTGCCTTGACTGTCATGGCCTGCCAGAATGAGCCTCTCCGTCTCGGTTTCTTCCCAATGAGTAAGGCCTTCCGAATACAACCAGCCATTCAGCATTTTGAGGCCGACCCGGTACGGAGCGTTGCCGGCGATCGATCCATGGATGTAACGGATCGTCGCATTCGTCACGAAGGTTGCGGCCGGATGTTTGGTATTATCCACATGAGCGGCGTACGCTCCCGTGGTCATTTCGAGATGAATATAGAGATCCTGCCCCTGAAAGGCATTGATCATTTGTTGAACTTTGGTTGGATTGATAAGCTGCATTTGTTCCTCCGTTTAAAAAATGGTTTATTAGCGATCATGTGCTGCATAACCGAAGATCAGACTACCCAGTATAACGGAAGCCAGCAGATCCGGCACATCCATTCCTGTTCACGATCCGTCAATCCGATCGGATAACGGATTACATGCACTTTGGGATGTATCGTTGACGTCTGATAATCATTCTCATTGAATTATATGATGAATGTGCTCATTTAGCAATGGAATTTGATTGGACATTCGCGACGGTGGATTTCAGCACACCTGATGCGGGAGGAACGTTGATCATCCGGACCATCGAGACGTTATTCGGCATGGACAAGGAAGCCGCGATCGATCATTTTGCCAAGGAGGTGCGCAAACTTCCTCTCGGCCGGCTCGGCAAACCGGAGGAAATCGCCTCCGTGGTGGTGTTTCTCGCGTCCGACTAAGCCGGATTCGTCACCGGAGCGGAATATACGGCCAACGGCGGCTCCATTCGCGGAGTATAATCTTACCGCATAAAAGCAGCTTGGCGACTCGCCCAAGCTGCTTGTGCGGCTTATGACCTCAACAAAAACTTGATACGGGCCGACTCTTCTAAATCCGCATAGGACCGAAGCGCTTCGTTGTATTGGTCGATGATCTGCTCAGCGGTTTGATTCCCTTGGCCCCAAGTACTGTGTGCGTCTTTGGCCAAGATCACTTCGTAACCTAGGCTATGAGCGCCACGACAAGTTGCGTCAACACAGCAATCCGTCTGAATACCCGCCAGAACCAATTTTTTCACGCCTCGCGCTGTCAATTCCTCCTGAAGATTGGTTTCATGGAAAGCGTCCGGCGAATACTTTTGAATGATGACGTCTCCCTCAACCGGCCCGACCATCGGGTGAATCTTCCAACCGGGACTATTCGATTCCAAAGGTGCGCCCGGTCCTTCGTTATGCTGCACATAGATCACTGGAACATCACACGAGCGTGCCTCGGCTATCAACCTTCCAACCCGATCCAGAAGCAGGTCACCCGCATAGACCGGATCCGTTTCCGGGAACATCCCTGCCTGAACATCAATAATAAGCAACGCGGTTTCCGCTTTCATCTGCTTCTCATCCCCAATCGCCGATTAGCTTGTCCAAGTTTATCGTGTTGTTATGATCATTATAATTCGAACATACGTTCGAATTCAAGATTTATTTGGTACATCCAGTCAAACAAATTTCATCCGGTCTAATTAAAACAAACTCCAATCAAACTCGCGTGACAAGGTTTCCAGCAGATGAACCCCCGCCACACTGTTGCCTTTCCGATTCAAAGCCGGACCCACCACCCCGATCCCGTAACGGCCGGGCACCATGGTCATGATTCCGCCGGAAACGCCGCTCTTGGCAGGCAGTCCAACTCCAATCGCAAATTCACCGGAAGCGTTGTACATACCGCAGGTGACCATGAACGTCTTGGCAATTTGAACAAAACGCCGCGGAATGAGAGACTGCCCGGAAATCGGATCGTTACCGCCACACGCAAGCACCAAGGCCATTCGGGCCAGATCGGGGCAGCTGATCTCCACTGCGCAATGGTGAAAATAGACGTCCAGCACCTCTTCCACGTCGTCCTTCAGCACACCGTTATCTTTCAGAAAATAGGCCAATGACCGGTTACGAAACGCGGTGGAGGATTCCGATCTATACTCTTCAAGGTTATAATCCAAGGCATCGTTATGGGCCAATTCTCGAAAAAAATGCAGGATGCGTGCTGATTTTTTCTGTGGACCGTCTCCTTTGATCAGGGAAGAAATCACAATCGCGCCGGCATTGATCAGCGGATTAAAGGGAATGCCCGGTTCGACCAGTTCAAGCTTAAGCATGGAATTAAAATTGTCCCCGGAAGGCTCCATGCCTACTTTGGAAAAGACAATGTGCTCCCCCCGGTCCATAAGCGCCAAAATTAACGTAAACACTTTCGAAACGCTCTGCATCGTAAAAGGAAGGCCGGAGTCTCCCGCAGAGGCCGAGTTGCCGCTCGGATCCAGAATGGAAATTCCTAAGGCCTCTCTCGGAGTTTTAGCCAAGTCGGGAATATAGGACGCAACTTGACCATTGGCCGCATGCGCCCGGCTCACCGCCACTCGTTGCGGAAGACACGCTCTTAAGGCATCCATTTCTGCGGTGAACGGCATTCGCGTTACCTCCCGGGAACGGTTATTAGATAGATGCCCCTTAACCGGAACGCGTGTTCCTATGTAAGGGGTAAAAAATCCCGCTCAGCTAATGAACGGGGGAACGTGAAACTACAAAATCAACAAATTTAGGGAATCGAAACACCGGTCATGCCACAGGGTGGCTGGAAACATCGGTCGCTTTCGATACGATATAGTGCATGTCTTGCACGATTTGCAATGAATGGGATCGGATGGAAGCAGCGGTATAGAGGTTTCGTCTCACGCGTTCCATGGCTTGCAAAGCTTTGCGGTCGGATACTTTCATCACCCGGAATTGCCGTCCAAAATGAGCTCTCAGCAAATAATCGGACGATTGCGTCGATGAAGCGCTGGATCCAGTGCCGCCCGTTGTTCCAGCAGCGTTGGATCCCGCCTGGGCTAATCCTGATCCGCTATAGCCGGTAGTGCCGCTCGTGTTGGGCGCCGTTGTTCCCGACACACCCGAAGTGTTTCCATTCTGTCCGGCAGAACCCCTCGTGCGTGCGTTTCCGGTGTTTCCAGCATTCTGGTTCTGCTGGTTGACACCAACGATCATCAAGTTCCCAAGTACAAGAACATCCGAACTGGGAACTCCCAAGTTGCGAAGATGGCCGTTCAAATCACCGATTCCCAAAGCTCCAACCGAAGATGTGGATGTGCCGCCGCCATTGCCGGACGAATTGCCGGAATTTCCGCCGCCGGACACGGTTCCCGAACCAGCAGACCCGAAGCCGGCCATTCTTGTAGTATTCGTTCTGTTCCCGTTTCCTCCGGCATTGCCATTTGTTCCCGGATCCGTCGCGTTCCGGACCCAGTTGGCGGGGTTTGCGTTTCTTGTGGTTATTCCATTGTTGCCATTGTTAACCCCGCATGCGGCGAATAGGAGTGTTGTCATCCCGAACATGCACGCAAGTGACAGCGCACGGTATTTCAAGCCGATTCCCCCGTTTCATGTTGTGACCTTTGAGAAGGCCTGTATCTATTATTTGCCCAAAGCCCGAGCCGTACGAATTAAACACTTGGTAAGGGTGGAGGCAGGTGGCAGATGCTTTCACCGGCACCGGCGATCCGGAATATGTCCGAGCAGCAACTTGCTGGATGACCGGCCTGCCTTTGCGGTAAAACAGAAGTCCCCGCCTGAGAATATCCAGCGGGGACTTTGCTTTATTGATGGTGTTACTGCTCTGAATTCTGTTCGGTCTGGTTTCTGGAACCGCCATTACCACCAGCAGTACGCGCGTTTTTCCTGTCGTTGTTGGTACCATTGGCAGCGTCGCCCATCTGGTTGCCCAACGCACCACCTGCGACGGCACCTGCAGCTGCGCCAACCGGCCCGGCAGCGGAACCCACGGCACCACCCACAACAGCACCGCCAACGGTTCCTACAACTTCCCCAGTGTTGCTGCCAGCATTATTGGTCTTGTTGCGACCAGCACCGTTCTGATTGCGATCGTTGTTTTGAGCCATCCATCCCACTCCCTCATTCTCTGATTAGGAAGCACTGCTTTTCCCGCGCAGTCCCAGAACTATTTTGCCCGGCCAGGTTCAAAGGATTCTAAATTGCGACAAAAATCGATCTCCATTCTGCTGAGCAGCACCCATTTGCTATGTCGGTTCAGACTGAGGGCCCGATTTCATGCCCAATTCCATTGGGCAAGCATCACGCTTGGTCGAAAGTGAATAAGGTAGATAATCAATCTGATTGGAGTTGAGTTCATGGCATTCGGATCATTCATGACTTCAGATGGTCAGTATTTTCAACCGAGTTATCCACCTGCATATCCAACGTACTACTCGGGTTTACAACCTTTTGGTGGCAGGTTCCCCGGTGGGAAAGGTTACATCTGCCCTACTTGTGGTCAACCTACAGGTCAAGCTGCTGGTGTTCAGCTCGGCGGTCACCTAGGCGCTTATGGAGTCGGGCTCAATGCCGGCGGACATCTTGGTGGTGGGCATGGACTAGGTGCTCATCTTGGTGGTAAT
>JAQBPQ010000062.1 GCA_028287445.1 Cohnella sp. | reverse complement strand
GTTACCAGTTGTATCCATTTTGTCGCCACGTTCCATATCACCTGCAAACCGAGCGTTTCCCCTACAAAACGCAGCGGAACGAACACTCTCGCCTGCTTCAGGGCAACAGGTGCTTCGAGCGGCGTTTGCACTCCATCCACCGTTACCGTTTTTTGACCGATTTTCATCGTGATTTGGGTACCCGATTGCTGAATCTTCACGGTTTTCGTTTTCTGGGTCCATTCCACCGTTGCCCCGAGACCTTCGCTGATGACGCGCAGGGGTACCATGGTCAGATTGATTTTCGGAATGATATAAGGGGCTGCATCGCTTTGAATCCATTTGCCATCCAAATAAATCCGGATCGTCGGGGGTGCTTTGGCTTGAACGGATAGCGATAGAAAAGAGAAACCGCACAAAACGGCGAGAAACCATGCGGATAACTTCCGATAAAAGATAAAAAAACCTCCATTCCAATTCGCAAAATCGCCTTTAACGTTATGACTCTTTCAAAGGCGAGATGTTGCTGTCTAATCTTGCAATAATGCATTAAAATACTCTCATTTTGACACGCAGGCACAAAAAAACCGCCTTTCAGCGGTTTGAAATCGAACTAGGTTGGGTTTGCCGGACATCTTACATCTGGTTAAGCGTATCCGTCAGCACAGGGACGATTTGCGACTTGCGGGAGACAACGCCTTTGAGCACCGCTTTGTTATCCGAAAGCTTGACGTTGTATGCTTTCTCCACAGCAGCCGCTTTGTCGCCGAGAGCGACGGCGATCGAGTCGTTATTCAGGATGTCGGTGACGACAAACAGGAACAGATCCAAGCCTTTGGCCGAGATGATTCCTTGAAGGGCGGCTTCAAGCTCTTCCTGACGATTCAGTACATCGTTCACGTCGACCGCGTTCACTTGTGCGATCTCGACTTTGGCGCTGCCCATTTGGAATTCTTTGGCGTCGAGCGAAATAAGCTGTTGGATCGATTTGTCGCTCAGGTCTGCACCGGCTTTGAGCATGTCCAGTCCGTAGGAATCCGCATCCACGCCGGCGATTTGCGCAAGCTCGCGGGCAGCCGCCACATCTTCATCCATGCAGGTCGGCGATTTGAACAAGAGAGAGTCAGAGATGATGGCCGACAACATCAAACCTGCAATTTCTTTGCGGATGGAAATGCCGTTTTCTTTATATAGCTTTGTGAGAATCGTAGCGGTGCAGCCGACCGGCTCGGCGCGGTAGTAGAGCGGTGCGCTTGTCTCAAAATTGGCGATACGGTGATGGTCGATGACTTCCACGACTCGAACTTGGTCGATGTCGGAAGCGCTTTGTTGGCGCTCATTGTGGTCGACCAAAATGACGTTTTTGGCTTCGCTCGCAACTGTTTCTATCAAACGCGGTGCCTGCACCCCAAATTTATCCAGTGCGAATTGCGTTTCTCCGCTTACGTTTCCCAGACGGACAGCCTCGACGTTCCATCCCAGTTCTTTCTTCAGCTCCGCATAGGCGATCGCGGAACAGATGGTGTCGGTGTCCGGGTTTTTGTGGCCGAAAATCAGTGTCTTCTCCATATCAAGGCTCCTCGATTGTTATTTGGCGAGAAAAGTATACTCCAGAACGCCATTCACAATCAAGCGGGCGCGGGCTTGATCACTCAAGCTTTCTTGGCACCGGAAAGTGGAACTTTACTGTCGTAAAACACGTGACTCGCGCGGATATCCCTGCCTTCGATTTCGATGATTCCGAACGAATACTGCTTCTGCCTTCGCTTATCCGTTGGAGAACCAGGGTTAAACATCAGGATGCCGCCTTGCTTTTTGAAAACCGGGATATGCGAATGCCCGAAAACGACAATGTCCACTTCGCCTTCTTCAAATGCCACGGCTGCCCTATGTTCGGCCGTCAGTCTGACGTTAGGTCCGTGACCGTGTACAAGACCGATCCGGACTTCTCCGCATACAATCTTCTTCCGAAACCCGAAACGCTGTGCGAGCGGCTCTTCGTCGTTGTTGCCCGCCACTCCTTCCACTGGAGCGTATCGGGCAAGCTGCTCGTAAACTTCTTCCCCGGTCCAATCCCCCGCGTGCAGGATCAGGTCTGTATGGTTGGCAAGCTCCCGTGCGAGGCGAGGCGGCAAAGACTTGGCCATTCGCGGCATATGCGTGTCGGAAACGACAACAATCCTCACATCTTCTCACCCCTCCGTATTCAGGTTAAGGAATGACGAGTTTGCCTTGATCGAACAACTGCCGCTGGGTATCGGAGAGCCCGGTCAACTTGTTCTTCGCCTTGACGCCGTTAAGCGTAATGTTGTAATGGGTGCGGATATACGCTTGGAAGCTTGTCATCTGTTGGGCGCTTAGATTGGCCAACCCCGGTTGCGCCTTCAACTGACCGAGTATGATTCCGATCGATTCGGCCGCCAGCGCGGTTTGCGCTTGAATACGTGCGCTGCCGTATGCGACAGCGGACGCGCCGACGTTTTTGCCGACCACGATGACATTCGTGAACCCTTTGGACAAGAACGAGCGCAGCGGCATGCCGTATTTGTCCGGGTTGCCTATGCGCGATCCCCATTTGCTCGTCATGGTCCCCTGCAGATCGATCTCGTAACCCGCTATGCTCACATTATCCCAAAACATCTGTCCGCTCATAAGATCCGTTCCTTGCATGACATATTCCGTTTCATACCGGTCATAATCGCGGATATACAAGTAGTCGGGGAAACCGTTGATTTCCGCATGCGACCAACCAGGCAGTTCCTGCCTGAGATGAGCAAGGATCTCTTTGGTATGTATTTTACCGGCCTCTACGGCCCGGCGGATACTTTCCTCGTCCGACGGATCGACATCATAGGCAAGCAGGGCGTTGACCGTAACTTCTCCACCCCGTTGATTTACCGTATTCAATCCGCGAAGAAACCATTCGTCACTGCCGGAATGGTAGCCTGCTCCGACCTTGCCGAATCCCCAAGTGAACTTTTCGGTTACGTTCGTCTCGCTTCCGTATTTGGTTTCACGCGCCCGTTTGCTTAGACCCATGACTTCTTTTTGAAAAGTTCGCCAGTCCACGTTCTTGAACTTCATCATGAAGGAAGCAGCCATATAATCCTTCGAAGCGCCACCGCCGCCGAACACGGTTTCCATGCCGGGAATCCGTGGGAGACTAAGCTGGGAAGCGAGTGCCGCGAAGTCTGAGTTTTCCACGATATAACGGGGGTAAACAGTTATTTCATCTCCGTCTTTCGTCCGGTAAGATACCGATTCGACAGACCGGCCGGTTGCGTCCGGCTGCTGCCGGATATCCACACCGGTAATCGAAATGCCGGAGATGATCGGAATGCCTTTAACCAGACGGTTGAAATATTGGCGAAACTCTCCCATTTTGCGTATTTTACCCGATTTGTAGCCGTCGAACAGCTCTTTAACACGGCCCTGCAAAATCTGCTGCGCATTATCGCCGAGCGGCTCGTCGAGGAAAACCATTTGGCCTTCCAGAAGCTGGCCGCCGGGTTTACTGCGGGGGTCAAGAACGACAACCGACAGCCCTTCGTCGGCGGCGGCGCGGGCCAGATACATGCCTTCGAGTTCGGAGCCGATAATCACGATATCCGGACGAGTGGGATCGGCTGCCACAGCTGCCGCAGCGTGTGCTTCGATTCCCCAAGTTGGAGGAGGGATCCAACAGAAAATAAATACCGCGGAAAATAAGGTAAGGATGACTTTTTTCATGGCACGCTCAGCACGGTCTCCCTTGGGCGCCTTGGATTTACTCCATCGGACGCGGATCATTACCTACTGCGAAATATACTAAACTACCTTGCATTTTTCGTAAATGAGAGGATTTGCCCAAAAGAGCAAGTGACAAGTAGTCGTTTGGGAGTCACTTTCTGTTGAAAACGCGTGTTTATACGGACCGATGCTCCGAAATAGGTTGTGTGTTGATGCGCCATTTCATTCCATCAAGCTCTGCAAACCTAGATGAGGGATAAAAACCTTTTTCTTCCGCAAACTGAAAACAAGGACGGAAAGGAGATGAACCGCGTGGAACAGCAAGATGGAACGACCGAAGAAATGCGGGATTTGAAGACGCATCAGGAAGCGATAACGGATCGCCACGAAACCCGCCATACCGCCAAGCCCGTGACAATCGAACCAGGTCGGGCACCGGGCCGTGTACCGGCACCGGACGACCCGCGATAATGGGATACGAAGACTAAACTCAACTTACAAGTGACCCTGCTTCTGCGCAGACGAAAACCGCCGGCCCTGAGGGACCGGCAGTTTGGCGTTATCTTCCGTCTCCTATTTTACCGTTTACCGGGCGGCCAAGCGAATCGAATCGGGGGTCTCCAATTCCAGCAAGCGGCGTTTCATCTCAAGTCCCTCCCGAAATCCCGTGAGCGAGCCGTTTTTTCCGACTATCCGGTGGCAAGGCACCACGATGAGCACAGGATTGGCTCCGATCGCCGCTCCCACCGCACGAACAGATTCCGGCCTGCCGATATAGGAGGCGATATCCGTATAAGAAGCCTGAGCGCCGAATGGAATTTCGCCCAGTGCCTTCCACACTGATTGTTGAAAAACGGTGCCTCCCGCATCCAGGGGCAGCGAAAATGTCGTTCGCTCCCCTCGAAAATATTCCGCCAATTGTTCGGCATATGGACGCAGCTTGTCCTCGTCTGGAATCCACTTGCCATTCGCGCGCCAAACGTTCCACGACTCTTCGGAGCCGACATAACAGAGCCCTTGTTCGGTAGCGGCCAGCCACAATCGCCAACCGGATAAATCGAACCTTGCCGCGTACAGTTCCGGTACCATTCGTTTCATCTGTTATCCGCCTTTCTATCAACTGAATCAATTGCTTGTTTGTCCCGATATTGTGAAGGAGTAATCCCCGTTTTCGTAACGAACAGAGTGGAAAAATGGGCTGCATTCACAAATCCGATCCTGTCCGCGATTTCGGAGATGGTCAGATCATGCGATTCCAGCATCTCCTGGGCCTTGAACAATCGGATTTGCTGCAAAAAAACGGCCGGCGACTCACCCTGTAATCGTTTAAATGTCCGCTGTAAGTGAGAGGCTCCTGCATGAAATGTGTCTGCCAGCCGATCAAGCGTGATTGGTTCTGCGTAATGCTCCCGTATCCAGCCTGCGATTTGGTCGACCCACTCTTCGCCTTGCAGCCGGATCCCGTCCGGCCTGCACCTTTTGCAAGGGCGGTATTGTTGGGTCAGCGCCTGCCGTGCATTACGGAACACGCGGATATTTTGCTTCGCCGGCGTCCTCGATTTGCAAGAAGGCCGGCAAAAGATGCCCGTTGTCGACACGCCGTAGAAGAACGTCCCGTCGTGGGACGAATCACAGGTCACAATGGCTTGCCACATCGTATCCGTCAAAACTTCCGACACATGGACCACCTCCACAGCAACAGTATAACCGGGTCCCCCACGAAAGGTAAGCTTTTAGGAATGAAAGAGCAAGAAAACGAAAGCCCTCACCCCCCGTTATGTGGTACAAAATAAGAAGAACAATGTCAACTGAAGGAGATTGCATTCCTATGAATAGCTATTCCAATGACACATTGCTGCTAGAGCCGCCTCTGGAATTCCGACTGGAGGAGAACTTGGCTTATTTAGCCCGGTCTCCAAATGAATGCTTGTATCAAGTTGCCGACGGTACGATCACCCGCTGTATCCCGGTCGGACAACATAAACCGATCGTGTCGATCAGCTCGGAGCCCGATGGCCGGGTACGTGTCCGGATCATGGCAGTCGCCCCGGCGTTTCTTCCATTCGTTCGGGATACCATTGCGGGCTATATCGCCGAATGGTTCGATTGGGAGACGGATTTGGCCCCTTTCTACCGGATGGCGGCCCAGGATCCGCTGCTCAGCGGGCCTGCGGAACAATTCTACGGGCTTCGACTGATCGGGGTAACCGATCTGTTCGAAGCTTTGAGCTGGGCCATCCTCGGCCAGCAAATCAACCTCACGTTCGCCTATACGCTCAAACGGCGGGTTGTGGAAAGGTTTGGTTCTTTCGCAGCGCATGACGGGAGCCGTTATTGGATTTTTCCGACACCGGAGACGATCGCGGCTCTTCGCACGGAGGATCTGGCTGTCCTGCAGACAACGACCAAAAAAGCCGAGTATCTCATCGGCGTGGCGCGTCTTATGGCGGATGGTCACCTGACCAAGGAGGGACTGCTTACAAGCGGCGGCCTTGAGGCTGCAGAAAACCGATTGACCGGCATCCGCGGAATCGGGCCTTGGACGGCCCATTATGTCGCCATGCGCTGTCTCCGATTCCGTTCCGCTTTTCCGATTCAGGATGTCGGTTTACAGCTGGCCATAAAGGCATTGCTTGGCATAGATCGCAAACCTACGCTTGCCGAAGTGCGAAGCTATGCCGCATCATGGACCGGTTGGGAGTCGTACGCCACATTTTATCTGTGGAGAACCTTATATTAAGCCGTCGGCGTCTGCGGTGTATCAGTCGTTGAGCGTTGGCGTACGTCCCGATACCGGGAGAACAGAAAAATACCGACCAGCACTGCACAAAACATCGCATAGGTTCCGATGAGCAGCGTGATATCCAGGTCAGGAAACAAAATGGATGAGCTGATGATGCCGAACAGCCAAATATGAGAGAGAATCCCGAGCAACGATGACCAGACATACGCGGATGTCTTGATCGGAGAGATCGCCGACATGAACGAAATCAAATTGTTCGGCATGATTGGAAGCGTACGGAGCAAAATAATTACCCATATCCCGTACCGGTCGAAATACAGCTGCCATTTCTTATACCGATGCAGCTTCGCTCCCCATTTTCGTTGAAACCGTTCCGCGAAAAAGAACTTGCACACCAGGTACACGAATATCGCGGCGATCGTTCCCGACAGCCAACTCATGAGAAGACCATTAACCAAACCTAGCGCTGAAATATGAATGAAAATGAGGGTGGAAAAAGGAAATATTCCGAGGAATCCCTGAATCACGGCGAGTGGAACAGTGACAAACAAAATCGTCATCCCGGTGAGTCCTGACAATTCCAACAGCCGATCCACCCATTCGTTAAACCATAGTCCCATGGTCGCTTTGCTCCCGTACTTACCGAATTGTATTGTCAGATAATAACACATTACAATAAATAACTTAAATTTAGCTGAAATGATTGCCCATTTATAAACAAAAAAAGTTCTCCTCTAAAGGAGAACCGAGTTTTAACAGACTATATTTCCAGCATCAGCAGCTTCGGATGGCGAAGTACCCCCTCTTCCGTCCGCTCGCTTCCGGTCACTCGGGCACCGATCGGCTCCCGCAGCCAATGGACTTCGGCTCCCTTCAATCCCTCAGGAAACCCCGGGAACGGGCAGAATGAGCGGCCTGGTTCGCCCAGCCCCCGCAGCTTCTCTTTAAGCAAGCCGTTTAATCCGGAGGAGATCCGTCCGAAATAGGCGCCGTTCTCTCTCATGACCATGCTGGAGACACGGCCTTCCTTCCAGATAATGCCGACGATTTCAACATCATATTCATGGGCTCTTTTGCGTTTCAGCCAATCATTATGCTCCTTGCCCTCCCGATACGGAGAAGACAGCCGCTTGCAAACGACGCCTTCCCAGCCGTTGTTCACGACCCAGTCCCACAGCAGCGGACCGTTTTGAAAACAATCCGTCGTATGCAGTGGAGCTGCCCAGTGGACCGCGAGCTCGCGCAGTCTCCGGTTCCTTTCGGCGAACGGCAGTGGCCGAAGATCCTCATCTCCCGTCTGCAGCAGATCGAAGACGATGAATTGGACAGGCAGCTTGCCCAGGATGCCGGAAGAGTCCGGTTTATTCCGCTGCTGAAGCTTCTGAAAAGTCGGCCGTCCCGTGTCGGGATCCAGGACTACGGCCTCTCCGTCCAACAATAATGAGCCCTTCAACATGGCGCATGCAGCGCCGATTTCCGGATATTTGGCGTTTTGCGGCAGCATCTTTTTGGAATAGAGCCGGACTTTGCCGTCCTCCACGGAAGCGATCAGCCGATAACCGTCCCATTTCAGCTGGAAGCTCCATTCCGGACCTTCAGGCAGCGAGTCGGTCGGGATGGGAGACATCGGCACCAAGGGTCGCAGCGTCACGCGCCTGTTTTCTTCGGCCGCTTGGCCGCGGCTTTTTTCTTGTTCTCAGCCGCCGGTTCGTCAGCAGCCTTCGCTTTGCTTTTTCCCGCCGTTTTGCCTTTTGCCTTGCTGCCATCGCCGTCCTTGGCCTGATTCAGGCTGGCTTTCAGCGCTTCCATCAGATCGATGACGTTGGTCGGTTTCTCTTCCGGAGCCATCTTGACCTCTTTGCCTTGGATTTTGCGGTTAATGGCTTCCTGCAGCCTAGCCCGATAATCATCCTCGTATTTCTCAGGGTTGAACTTGCCGGCCAGCTGACCGATCAGCATCTCTGCCATCTCGAGCTCCCGATTATCCACATTGACGTCCTCCGGCAAATTCGGAACTTGCGTTTTGGGACGCACTTCATCCGCATAATACATCGTCACCATCGACAGCACCCCGTCCACGACGCGGATGGCTGCCAAACTGCTCTTCGAGCGAATGGTCACGTTGGCGATGCCGATTTTATTCGTAGACTCGAGTGCCTTGATCAATAGCTTGTACGCGCGGGAACCGGTATCCCCCGGTGCGAGATAATAAGTTTTCTGATAATAGATCGGATCGATCTCCTGCAAATCGACAAAATCCAAT
>JAQBPQ010000187.1 GCA_028287445.1 Cohnella sp. | reverse complement strand
GTTTGAGGATAAGGCGTATGTGATGGGCGGAGGCTTCTACGCATGTGACACGCCTGCCGATCGCGGAGATGATAGCGCATACCACACGGATCCTTGGACAGCGAATGCTTTTGTGGGACGCAGCACCGATTCGATCCTGGACCAGAAGGTGCCCGTGGACATCAACTCCTTTTTCGGGCGTGCGCGCAATGCCACAGATTATTACGGCGGTACGCTCGTGCCCGACGGTCTCGCGGATATCCGCGTAGGCGACACGGCCGTATACGGCTTCCGCGCCCAAGCGTTCACGATGCGCAGCCACATCGCGGTGGTCGAAGGATTGCAATCCGGCGCTCCGCGTTTGCTCGGTGTCTTCGACCGGGCCAACCAGCTGCTGGACGACCACGGTTACCCTTATGAAGACAGCAAGTCCCGCATCCAGAAACTCATCGAGTATGTGAAGGGCAAGTAAACAGCTTAAACACATTCATTAGGAGGAGTACCATGAGCGGTTTGAAAAAGGGAGCTTTAACACTAGGCGGAGCGGTTGCAATGACCGCCGCCTTCATGGGTCCGGCCACGGCATCGTATTTTAATGCCAGCCTGGCGGTTCAGAATTCGGGCAACGCCATCGGTTTCGCTTTTCTGTTGGCAATGGTCGCAGTCTTGTTCCTCGCCTATACGATCTCGCAATTCGCCAAGAAAATCCCTTCGGCAGGTTTTGCTTATACCTTCTCGGTCCGGGCGTTCGGCCCTCGAGCCGGCTTCCTGACCGGATGGCTGCTGTTGCTCGGTTATGCCCTGGTCACCCCACAAATGTTGTCGGCGATGGGCTACTTTTTCCATGAATTCTTCGTCACCTACCTGCATGTCAATATTTCCTGGGGGATCTTCTCCGTCGCGACCGCAGCGGTTGTCCTGTTCTTAGCCTGCAGGGGAGTCAGCACGTCCATTCGTGTTGCCCTCATCATGTTAATTATTGAATTGGTCGTCATGTTGGCCATCTTCCTGACCATCCTGTTTCAGGGCGGGGCGGAAGGGCTCAGCGTTGCGGCTTTCAACCCGGCGAACAGTCTCAAACCATATGATTGGAACGGCATCGGTACGGCGATGATGTGGTCGATCCTGATGTTCGTCGGATTCGAAAGCGCGGCTACGTTGGGAGAAGAAACCAAGGAACCCAAGCGCAATATTCCTCGCGCGCTTGTTCTTGCCGTGGTCGGTATCGGGCTTTTCTTCCTGCTCGCCGCCTTCAGCGTCGTGATCGGCTACGGTCCGGGCAACGTGTCCAAAGTCGTGGATTCCATCCATCAGGGTACCAATGTTTGGGATGCGATATTCAGTAAAGCGTGGGGACCCAAATCCTCCATCATCATCATGCTGGTCATCCTGAACTCGATGTTCGCCAACTTGCTGGCCGGGTTTAATGCCGCGGTCCGTGTTATCTACGCCATGGGACGTGAAAAAGTAATTTTCAGCGTACTTGGTGAAGTCAATGAGAAGCGTCAGGTACCGGTCAAAGCCGCAATCTATTACATGGTCGTATCCTTGATACTAACGCTTCTCCTGGGATACGGTTGGGATCCCATGACGGCGTACGGTTGGACCGGAACGATCGTCGGCATCATGATCGTCCTCGTTTACGTGGTTATCAACTTTTCGCTCATCCGTTTTTATAAGAAGCAGTATCCGGCTGAGTTTAGCGTGTTCAAACATGTCATCGTCCCGCTCATCGCGGTGGCCTTGCTCTATCTTCCGCTTAAGGGTGTCATCATGTCCACGCTGCCTTCAGGAGGAGGAGTCGCACCGATGACATACGTTCTCTGGGTGGCGCTCGGTTGGATCGTTTTCGGCGTCGCCTATATGTTCTACCTGAATAAAAATAAATCGAATACCTTCTCCAACATTGGAAAAGTCTTCGAGTCGTAAGCAGCGGGAGCCTCACTTTACGCCATGGGAAGGAGCTGAGTACCTTGTTTCTGTCTGTTCTGAAAGAGCGGAATTCCGAGTTGCTTAAAACAGCACTTGTCCTACACCAGGAGAACCGGATCCCCGCCAACACCTGGGTCATCGATTTGGACACGATCCGGGATAACGCCGCCGTCCTTTATGAAGCTAAGAAGAAACATCAATTGGAAACGTACATCATGTCCAAGCAGCATGGGCGCAATCCGATGGTTAATCTGGTGGCCATCCAAGAGGGTCTTCATGCCACGGTTTCCGTGGACATCCAATGTATCCGCAATATGGCCCGTTACAACGTGCCGGTGGGCCATGTCGGCCATTTGAATCAGGTCCCCAAGCGGGAAATGGATTTTGTGATTGGCCTTCGCCCTGAGGTTTGGACCGTGTTCAGCGTGGAGCAAGCGGCAATGATTTCGGCGGCTGCCGCCCGGGCGGGTCGGACGCAGGAGATTCTGCTGCGGGTTTATCGGGCGGGCGACATCTTCTTCCCGGGGCAGGAGGGCGGCATCCCGTTCGATCGTCTGCTGGATGATGCGCGCAAGATTATGACTCTGCCTAACGTGAGAATTATCGGAACCGTGTCTTTTCCATGTTTCCGATACAACACGAAGATCGAAGATCCTGCCGAGCCTACACCGAACCTGGCAACGATCGTGGAGGCCGCCGGCAAGCTTCGCACGGAATTGGGGCTGGAGATTACCCACATCAATGCGCCGGCCAATACTTCTTCCGTCACGTTCCCCATTCTGAAAGCGCATGGCGCCACTCACGTCGAACCGGGACACGGTTTACTCGGTACAACGATGCTGCACAAATTCCGGCACGATCTCCCGGAACGTCCCGCTTATTGTTATGTGTCGGAAATCACACACATTTACGAGGGAATGGGTTATGCTCATGGAGGCGGACTTTTCCAGGATATCTATGATCCGGAGTTTGACTACAAAGCCTTGGTCGGACGAGATCCGGACAGCATTCTGGACCGGGAAGTGTCTTGGAAGCTGACGGATCAGATCATTGACTATCATGCTCCACTGATCGAGGGCGACCGCTGCAAGGTGGGAGATACGGCCATTTTCGGTTTCCGCACCCAAATGCAGATGACTCGTTCCTGGATCGCGGTAGTGAAGGGTGTCCGTCAGGGGCGTCCGGAGCTCGCGGGTGTGTTCGATCATGCCGGGCACATGTTGGATCCGGATACACTTGAAGCTTTACCGCTGGCCGAGGCCCGCATGCGTATCGATGATGTCGTAGCAGGTTATCGGGAGAAAACAGCTAAATAAAAATACCTCGAATGACTGGTCCGTTATCGGCCAATTATTCGAGTCGTAAGGGTAGGGTTTGGTTATGAAAACATTCGTATTGGCATTCGATTTTGGCGGAACGAAGATGGCGATCGCCACCGCGACGCCGGAGCGGGAAATTATCGAACGAGTGGAACTCAGTACGGTGGAATGCGGAGACGGTCCGACGGCATTGCATAAAGCCATGCTGGCCGGTCAGGTGCTCGTGGAACAAACCAAGCAATCGTACGGTGGAGTATTGAGCGGCGTCGGCGTGGCGACCATGGGCATCACGCTCCCCGACTGCGTCGCCATGTCGCCGAACGTTCCCGGATGGGAAAACCTGCAGATTCCCCACTCAATGCAAACCATGTTTCCCGATGTCCCGATTCGCATCGACAACGATGTGAAAGCCGCTGCGCTGGCCGAGGTCCGGAGAGGCGCATTACAAGGCAAGGACTACGGGATATATCTGAACATGGGAACCGGTATCGCCATGGCTTTGACACTCGGAGATCGTGTACTCCAAGGGCACAACGGAGCTTCCGGGGAAATGGCTTATTTCCTTCGGAGCAAAGATGAGAAGCTTGGGTTTCATGAGGGCGTTGCTCCCTTCGAAGAGTATAGCGGGGGCAAAGGAATCGGGGACCGTGCCAGCCGGCACTTCGGTGAACCGATGACCACCAAGCAGCTCCACGCTCGCGCTGCTTGGGACGAATTAGCCCGGCAGTTTCTCGAAGAAACCTATCAAGAAATCGCGTTTCATTTAACCAACGTGATCATCAGCTGGGATCCTGAAATCGTTGTGTTCGGCGGAGGGATGGCGGCAGGAAACGATGACATTCTGCCTTACATTCGGCAACGGGTGGAGCAGTTCGTGCCATATCCACCTGAACTGGTGTTGGCGCACTTCGACCGCGATGCCGGGTTGTATGGTGCGATTGAGTTGGCGTTATAAAGGAAATTACCTGATAGAAGTCCCCAATGCGGCACATAAAGGCGGCGAACCGAGCAAATGCGCGGTTCGCCGTTTTCGTGTTAGCCGGATTAATCTGCATTCACCAGAGACGACCATGCTGCGGAAAAGCTCTCTTCTCCAGTTGAATATATAGATATAATAACACCTTAATATAATGATAATCCTTGTCGTATAGAATGTATCAATGATTGATATGTAACTTGAGAGGCGGCATCAATAATTAAAACGCATACTCGTACACAAAACTTAATGAGAAAAATAAAACTGAGCTACTATAAGTTGTTAAGGTCCCCGATGGGCGCCGCCAAAGTGGCCAGAGGATTCGCGGTCGGGTTTGGGCTGGAAATTATTTTGCCTTATACCGTGTATCTTGGATACCTATTGCTTTATCCGCTGATCATTTTATTCCGGACAACCTTACCACCGGTATTGATCGGCAATGTGATATGTAAAGTTACTCTCTTACCTTTAATTTTAATACCTTTAGGAAATAAATTGAGCCTGTATATACCGATATCGAAGCCGAACTTTATGCCGAAACTCATTTTCAAATATTTAAAGACTTTGCTGGGATTAAGTATTTGTGCAGTTGTGATAGGTCTATTGGCTTACGTGGTCATGTTTGTTTTATATGAAATGAACAGAAAGTATCGGCTGAAAACACGAAAAACGGGAAGTTTTAGTTGAAAATCGCAAAGGCAATATCATTCGGAGATAAGCCATGTTTCTATTTTTAAGGTTGTCTTAAGTTGCTTGAGGTATCATTGAAGATGTTTTTTCGTTACTAATTACTTATAGTGAGGATGAGATGGTTTTGGAGAACAACATTGAAATGAAGATACACAGAAAAACTCCGAAACGCTGGAAGAGGAGATTCGCCCGTTTGTTCGCGTTGCTGTTTATACTCATGCTTGGGGCCGGTGGCTGGTTTTACTTCACGCCGTCTGGATCGGATTTGCGCTATATGTTGGCGGACACTCTCATTACTACCCAGCATCGATATTTGGCGAAGTATCTAATCGGCCAGAGCGAGCTGAATCGACGGGTGGCCGGATATTTCAAAGAGTTTGATGCCATGGCGCAGGTAAAGGACTATCACAAGGTAAATTTGCCATCTCACGCCACTAACAGTGTGGAGATTGAATCCATATCGGGAAATGCCTTTAAAGGCTATATTATGTATGTTCACGACCCGAAAATGGTGCGGCTTGTCACCACGAATACAGTCGGCCGAGGAGAGCAAGTGTTGAGTATGCTCCAACGGACGGGGGCGATCGCAGGCGTGAACGGCGGCGCTTTCGACGACCCCAAGTGGGACGGCAACGGCTTCAAGCCTGCAGGTCTCGTCATGTCAGGCGGTAAAATCCTATACCAGGATGGCGGTATGGACACTCCCGTCAATGTGGTTGGCATCGACCACAAAGGCTTGATGGTGGCAGGACGTTACAAACCGTCCGAACTTCTGGACATGGGAGTCAGCGAAGCGGTGACTTTCCAGCCGAAATTTATCGTCAACGGTAAAGGTCTGGTCAGGAATGAAGCTGACGGCTGGGGTATCGCTCCGCGAACCTGCATGGCGCAGAGAAGAGACGGCACCATTATGTTCATCGTCATTGACGGCCGCCAACCGGGCTATTCGATTGGCGCTACCTTGTATGACGTGCAGAAGATCCTGCTTGAAAAAGGAGCGGTCACCGCGGCCAATCTTGACGGCGGTTCATCAACCGTACTGGTTAAAGACAACAACGTCGTGGACCGGCCTTCGAGTAAATTCGGCATGCGCTACTTGCCAACTGCTTTTTTGGTGTTTGATCATCCGGATCAAGTAGTGGTGAACAATATTTGGCAAGGTATCGATATGAACCATTTCGATTCGTCCCAAAAGAAATCAAATTGATGGTTGTTATAGAAGTCGTTTTTAGAAGGGGGTGTTCATCATAAAATGAAACGTACCGGTATATTGATTTCTTGTCTAATTGTTATGGTCCTGGCCGGTTGCACGAATTCCATCACAGACAAAGCCACAGAAAAGCGAATAAAGTTGATTGAGAAGGCCGACCCTTCCTGGTCCAAAATAAAAGTTGAAACGGATGGAATGGTGGCGGAAGTCGGTTATACTCATTACCATCCGTTCGCGTTGGGAAACCAGCAAGAATCGTGGGGCTTTATGGTGAAGCGGTAGGCATTAAGAAGGGTCAAGTTTATATCGAGGTAAAAAGTTGGATGCGTTTTATGGGGACGATTCCACGTTTAATTACACGGTTCCCATGAAGAAGCCCCTAACGTTAAAAGAGAACGAATACTTTATTTTGGCGGATGTACGTTGGAGAGGTTTCAATGACAGCCAATCAGCGGGCGCATTTGTGAAAGAAGACCTCTTGGGAAAAGT
>JAQBPQ010000269.1 GCA_028287445.1 Cohnella sp. | reverse complement strand
GCTGGTGCGATATTTTATTTTCCGACCCTTCCCCGGCGGCTGCCCAACAATCCATGTTAAAGTTTAAGGCGCATGTGTTATTCTTGAAGCACATGGGCTGCCGTTATGTGGTAACGGCGGACGGCGGCGGATCGGTACATTGGGATCCGAGGGAGGACCGTTCCGTGACAGGCGTGCGGAAATATTCCGACGACGAATGGGCTTCGCTTTGCCGCAACTTGAACGCGGCCGGACAGTTTTGCCGGTCCCACCGGATGACGCTCGTTTACCATATTCATGCCGGCACCGGCGTGGAGAACATGGACGAAATCGACCGTCTTTGCGCAGGTACGGATCCCGAATCCGTTTCCCTGTTGGTGGATACCGGACATCTGCATTACTGCGGCGCCAACCCCGCCGAAGTAATCCGTAAATATCGAGATCGGGTAAAATACGTACATCTCAAGGACGTCCGGCAACCGGTACTGAACCGGGTGATGATAGAGAGGATTAACTTCAACGATTCGGTACGGCTTGGCGTGTTCACGGTTCCCGGAGACGGAGATATCGATTTCGAACCGGTTTTTGAAGCGTTGGCCGAGGCCGATTATCAGGGATGGCTGGTCATCGAGGCGGAACAGGACTCACTGGTCGCGAATCCGGTGGAATATGCCCGCAAAGCGTTCCGGTACATCCGATCGCTGACGAATCTGAACGTTTGATCGATATTGCAATTTAGGAAATGGGGTTGTCGTAGAGCATGTCGGTTACAATTTACGGCGTGGCCAAAGCGGCGGGAGTTTCCATTGCCACGGTGTCCAGGGTCATCAATGAGCTTCCGGGCGTCAAGCCGAACACCAGGATGAAAGTATTACGCGCGGTCGAAGAGTTGCAGTATGAACACAATCCGACTGCCGTCGCCCTTGCCACCGGCAAAAACAAGGTGATCGGATTGATGCTGCCCAACATACGCAACCCTTTTTATACGGAGATCGCCGAAGGAATCTACAACGTGGCGATGAACAAAGGCGTGAACGTGATCACGCTGAGCATGCAGGAGCAGGACAATTTCGACGCCGGTTTGAACATGCTCAGCCGCTACTCGGTGGACGGATTGCTCGCCATGGACATTCCCAAAGAGCTGCTGGGCGGCATTACCGGTTTGGTGGAACATGTGGTGCTGGTCGGCAACGATTATCTCGACGGAAAAACGAACTGCATCGCCGTGGATAATTTTGCCGGCGTGCAGATGATGATGAGACATCTTTTTGATGCGGCACATCGGAGCATCGCGCTGTTGTCGGAACCTCCGGTCTACAATGATATCAAGGACCGCATCCGGGCCTATCATTTTTGCATGGATGAAGAGGGCTTCGCCGCCGCGCGGCACGTGGAGTACGCCGAAGGATCGGGCATTGCGGCCGGAGAAGAAGCGGGCAGGAAATGGCTGAAGGACGGGCTCAGGCATTCGGCCGTACTGGTGTCCAACGACATGCTCGCGATCGGCTTCATGAAAGCATTAAAAGCGGTGGGAAAACGCGTTCCCGAGGATGTGTCAGTCGCCGGTTTTGACGGCACATGGATCGCGTCGGTTGTCGATCCCACCTTGTCCAGCGTCGTTCAGCCGATGTTTGAAATGGGCAGCACGGCGATTTCCCTGCTCCTCGATATCATGCAGTCTTCTCCGCTGCCGCCCAGAAAAATCGTCCTGAGTCCGACCCTCCAAATCGGGGGCACCACCTCCACCGTGAAGGCCTTCGCCAAACCATGACGGGAGTTGCTGGTGGATCATTGGAATGAAAAAATGATCACCTCGCGCTGGTGAACCGGAATAGCTTCCAACCATTGCCGTTGTACCGAAGTCGGATTCGCGTTATACTAATGGTTACGATCCGGAAAGATTGACAGACAATCGCCGGCGGCTTCAAGGCCGCGGGAGGAAAGTCCGGGCTCCATAGGGCAGGATGCTGGATAACTTCCAGTCGGCGCGAGCCGAAGGATAGTGCCACAGAAATGGACCGCCGATGGCCGCGCAGGCGGCACAGGCAAGGGTGGAACCGTGGTGTAAGAGACCACGAGGAACAAGGGTGACCTTGATCCTGGTAAACCCCATCTGGAGCAAGACCTAAGAGAACGTTGCAAGGTACGCGTCACTCGGGAAGCGGCGCTTTGCGTTGGCCGATCGATGACACGACAGCCTTGCAGCCCCTGCCCGGGGCGCGTTCGGGTTGGTCGCTTGAGCCGTTCAGTAATGCTCGGCCTAGAAAGATGATTGTCGCTTCCATCGTGGGAGGACAGCCCTGGGTTGTCCGCTATCACCACCGGAAGTACAGAACCCGGCTTACGGCAATGTTTCCGGAAGTCCAAAACCCGCAAAGCGTCCGCTTTGCGGGTTTTGGCGTTTCGTGGAACCTATTCTGCTTCAACCGGTTTGCCGGCCAGGATTAATAACAACGTGATCAAGATAAATGCGATTAGCGCCAACAAAGGAATGGTGATGAATCCGAACCAGTTCAGGAAATCCTGATCGCACGGCACCCCGGCGGTACAGGGCGTCATCGCGGCCAGACCCGGAATTTTCTGCTCGGCGTAGTGATAAGCCGAAATCAGTCCTCCGATGAAGGTGAGCGGAAGCGCATAACCTGTAATTCCGCGATCGCCGCGAATAGCGGCCCTGCCAAGGAGCAGCACGAGCGGATACATGCAAATCCGCTGAAACCAACATAAACGGCAAGGCGGGTAACCCATTACTTCACTGAGAAAGAGACTGCCGCCGGTAGCGGCCACAGACACGATCCAAGCGAGGAAAAGAGCATACGAACGAAATAGGGCTCGCATCCGGCGTTCCTCCGTTTATCCCTTAGCCTCTTGAAGCGCCTTATCGATGGCGGCTTTCAGGGTTTCGTAGTTCAAAGCCGTCTTGTCGTCCAACTTGCGGCCGTTGATGAGGATGGTGGGGGTGCCGCTAAACTTCTGTTTTTCCGCAAACTGATTTTGGCTGTTAATCTCGTCTTTGTAAGTGCCGTTGACGATATCTTGTTTCAGTTTGTCGTAATTGAGTTTTAGGCCTTGCTGCTTGGCGAGATTGGTTAAATATTCCGGGGTGGCCCAAATGACATGCTCATCCTGTTTATGCTGATCCTGCTGATTTTTTAAGATGGCGTCATAAAACTTCCAAAATTCCTCATTGCTTTGATGATAGACGGCTTGTCCGGCCAGGGCGGCGTCAAACGAATCCTGGTTGATAATGGTCCAGTTTTGGTACGAGAGCGAGACTTTCCCGGTATCGATGTAATCCTTCTTGATTTGAGGGGTGATCGTAAGCCCGAAATAGGCGCATATGGGACATTTGAAATCCCCGACCTCCGTAATTTTCACCGGAGCGTCTACTTTGCCGAGCGTGGGCAGCTTGTTATACGCAATGTCGACGGCACCCGGTTTCGGTTTGAAAAGAATGAGAACGGCAATCAAGGCCACGAAGCAAACGGCCACAGACCAAACGAGAACCCGCATTTTACGGCTTTTGCTTTGTTCTTCAAGCTCACGTTTGAGCCTTTGTTCCTTTTTTCGTTTTCCTTTGTCCAACGGGTTCACTCCTTGTCTGGTTCCGGGTTGTCCGGAAACGCACCTACCCGATATTGTATCGGAAACGGCTTAAAATTGCATGAAAAAAGAGTGCCCGACAAGCGAAAGGTCCGCTTACGGGCACTCTTGGTCTGTTTCAGAATCCGAATATCTTCCGTAATTCCCTTCTAATCTGGTCCGGATACAGTTGCAAGGAGGATGTCTGACCGCCGGCCGCCTTCAAGGCATTACGGACATCGATCTCTCCGTAACCGAACACGTTATCTTTGCCTTTCGCACCCAAGTCTCTGGCCGTTTGGCGCATTAAATCCATTACTTCTACATTCGAAAGCTGCGGATTGGCCGCTCTCACCAGAGACGCCAGCGCCGAGACGTGAGGACACGCCATGGATGTGCCGGACAAGGCCGCATACCGGCTTCCCGGATAAGTACTGGCAATCTTGGTGCCCGGGGCGGCCACGTCGATATAGTTGCCGAAGTTGGAGTATTCCGCCTTGACTGCGCCGGGATCAGTGGCCGCAACCGCGAATACCTCCGGGTATGCCGCGGGATATCCGGGCCTGTCGGTGTTATCGTTGCCGCTGGCTGAGACCAGCACGACATCATGATCGTGTGCATATCGTATGGCGTCGTGCAAAAACTGCGCTTGCGCATAATTTCCGAGGCTCATATTGATCACGTTCGCACCATGATCGACGGCCCAGATGATTCCCTCTGCCACCGAATAGGTCGAGCCGGCACCCGAGCTGTCCAGCGCCTTGACCGGCATGATTTTGGTAAACCAAGTAAGACCGGCCACACCCTCGTTGTTGTTAACCTGAGCGGCGATGATGCCCGCGACGTGTGTCCCATGCCCAACGTCATCTTCCGGAGGCTTGGACGGATCGACGATATTGGCGCCTTTCACCAAGCGGCCCTTCAGATCCGGATGATCCGACTGAACGCCGGTATCGACCACCGCGACAACTACATTATCAGCCCCTTTGTTCCAATTCCAACCTCGCTCCGTTTCAATTTCCGGCAGGTTCCATTGGTACCGGGAATAAAGGGTGTCGTTCGGTACGATAACCGTCGGATCGGTTTCCCCGCCCAGTTCGTTGGTTAAATACAGATAATGCGGCTCGACATAGGCCGGGTTCCATTTTTGGAAATAGGCCATCATGTACTCAGTGCGGTGTTTTTGGGAACGGAATACATAGGTTTGCTTCGTGTGACGGACGACAATTAAGTCCAGCTCTTTGCGCAGCCGTAATAGTTCCTTCGATTCCAAAGGTTTGCGGAATTTGACGACTACTTCATCAACCGAATAATGGCTCACATTGCCGTTATCTTCTCCCGTGCGTACGGTAACGTCTTTCGTGGTATTCGGCAGGGCCGATTCGATCCGGTAACGTCCTTCGGCCGGATAGGGGATCAACCGCAGGTTGCGAAGCTGATGCCGTTCTACTTCCTGTACGATTGCACAGGAAACCAACATGACTAAACCCTGACCGGCGGTGGAGGCCGGGACGGCGTGTACGAAATAGCTTTTGCCGTCATGCCGGAATAGGGTCGAGGAGTATTGGGAACCGTTTCGAACCGCATTTTGCCCTTTATTCCAGTAGTCCGCCGCGGCGCTGCGTAAGCCAGGGACGGAATTGCCGGCTGTTAGGCTTGGCCTGCCTTGTCCTTGGATCCACATGACCGACACCAGTTCGGGATGTGCGGCCAGGAACACGCGGAGATGCGCCTGCTGCCGTCGGCTGCCGGCCGAAGGTTGGCTTAGAAATTGCCGGGCGTCGCGGGCGGACTGTAAGCGGCTTAGCCGTTCTGTGGCTTCCATGTCTTGTTTGACAGCTTGCTGTTTGTAGTGCGTCTCGCGTGCCGCTGCCTCGTGCGGTCGATTACGCGGAATGTCGGAAGGAGAGGGCGTCCGTCCGTCCCGCGACAAAAATGGTACGCATAACATGACTAAGGCCACGGCCAACGCTACTCCTGCGATTCCCATCCAAGCTTTTCGGCGCACGAAGGCGCACCTCCTCAGCGTTGCTGTTTTCTCTTCGTTAGCATGTAAGGGACAGGGGAAAAATATACGGCGTTTTTGCCATTGCCAGTACCGCTCGTGCGGGATTTGTGATACGATGAGGGAGAATTTCGCAGACTTAAACGGCGGGATTCTTTTCTTGGAATGACGGCCCAGCCGCTCATTTTTGGCAATTACGAAAGGGGAAACATCAATGCCAGCCAATGTCAAAGGACTTGCCGAATCCAGCCGGGAGAAATTAAAGAAGGCCATTGGGGAATTAGAACCGTTCCTGAATGGACACGCCCTGCAGCAGCTCGTCCAGGATGACAATGCCGACGCCCAAAGCTTCTATGGCGGCCTGCTCTCCGATCTGCGCCACCTGCTTGTTTTTTCCGAAGTGGCGTACGAGAAACTCGGCGCTTTGCTTCGCCGGCCCAATTTCGACCTCGATCTGGCTGAGCGCGCTTTGTATGAGGTTTATCACCATTGCGTAAATACATTCTTTTATCCGAAAAACGAATGTTATTCTGAGGACGGTCGTTATGCCTATACCGGCCAGGACGCCATCCGCTTCCGTATGAAGCCGATCCGGTCCGCTCGTGACGTCGTACTGAATGTATCCCGCGTGTATGAGGAATTGCGCGATGATTTATCGTTTTACGAGAGCGACTACCTGACCCAGCGCCGTATGCAGGGACAGTCGAAATAAGGAATCTCCCTGCAACGCTGAGGACTGGTCGAGCCCTAGAACTTGGTGTACAATGGTTAAGATTGGTACAACTAGTGGACGGGAGCGATCGGACTTGAACGTGTCGACGGATCCACGTATCATGAAACAACTGCTGCTGTCGCAATGGATGACCGGCGCCAACTCGCTGGAAACGTCGCAGACTTCCGGCATCGACGGGAATCAAAGCGGCGATTTATTTCAAATCCTTCTGTCCCAGATGATGGACACATCCCCTTCGGCTGACGGATTACCGTCCATGGCAGGCGTTATGCCCGAGCCAACGGTTACGTCGCCGTCTTCGTTGCCGGCGTTAGCAGGCAACGGTCAGTTGATACCGGATGTAGGCACGAGTTCCGCCTATGACGGATTGATCTCGGCGGCGGCATCGAAGTACGGACTTGACCCGGCCTTGATCAAGGGAGTCATGCAAACCGAATCTTCATTCGATGCCCGGTCGCTGTCGCCCTCCGGAGCCAAAGGGTTAATGCAGCTTATGGACGACACGGCCCGCGGTCTTGGCGTGACGGATTCCTTCGATCCCGCACAGAACATCGACGGCGGCTCCCGGTTCTTGTCTTACTTGCTCCGGAAGTACAATGGACAAGTGTCATCGGCGTTGGCCGCGTACAATGCAGGTCCCGGAACAGTGGACCGGCTCGGCTTGACAACCGACGAGCAGATTCGGGCCCGGCTCGGCGAATTGCCGGGAGAAACCCAGCAATACATCGGCAGAGTTCTGGAAGCTGCGCACCGCTGGAGCTCCCAGGGCTGACAGGGCCGGCGAACACAACGTTAAGGGGATCAAGGCGGGTGGACTCTCAGGGGCGCCCGCCATTGATCCTTTTCTGTTTAGGAGGACCTATGGACACTTTATATTTTGATCATTGCGCACCTACACCCATGCACGACACGGTTCTGGTGACAGTGTCCGAACTGATGAAGCTTCACTATGCCAATGCGTCGGCTCTCCACCGATCGGGCGCGGAAGCGATGAAGCTGGTCGATCGGGCGCGGACGGTCATTGCCGCCGGGTTCGGCGCCAAGGCGGACGAGGTGGTGTTCACCTCGGGCGGAACGGAAAGCAACAATTTGGCTCTGAAGGGACTGGTGGCTCGATCCGGCCGCGTCTCCAAACACCTCATTACAACATCCACTGAGCACGCTTCGGTTTACCGAAGCGCCCAACAACTGGAGGAAGCGGGAGTGGCCGTTACTTGGCTGCCTGTGGACGAACTGGGCAGAGTGCGGCCAGAGGACGTGGCTGCGGCGGTCCGGGACGATACCGTGTTGGTTAGTGTCATGCATGTCAATAATGAAACGGGAGCGGTGCAGCCGATCGCGGAAATCGGAGCGGCGTTGGCTCGTTTTCCGCAGGTCCGGTTTCATGTCGATGGCGTACAGGCGATTGGAAAAGTATCGGTCCGGTGGAAAGAGTGGGGGATCGATCTTTACAGCGGTTCCGCACATAAATTCCAAGGACCCAAAGGTGCAGGTTTTCTGCTGGTGCGCGAAGGGTTGGTGCTTTCCCCACTGCTTTCCGGCGGATCTCAGGAACACGGAATGCGGGGAGGAACCCATAACCTGCCGGGTATTGTCGGCATGGCGCAAGCTTTCCGGCTGGCGGCGGAAGGAATGGAAGAAAGACGGGAGAGAATGTACCGGCTGCGCCGGCGGCTCCTGGGCATCGTGGCGGATATCCCCGAGCTTGTTTTGAACGGATACGGACCGGAGGAAGAGGAACGCACGGCACCGCATGTCGTGAACGTGTCCTATCCGGGCATGAGGCCGGAAGTACTCGTCCACATGCTGGAGAAACACGGCGTACTGGTATCCACCCAATCGGCCTGCTCCTCCAAAAGCCTGCAACCCAGCCGTGTTCTTACTGCTATGCGTCTCGGGGAAGACCGGGCTTCGGGAAGCATCCGTATCAGTTTCGGGGACGAACATTCAGAGCGGGATATCGACACCCTGGGAGAGCGGCTTCGAATGATGGTGGACAAGCTCAAGCCGCTGGAGAGGAGCCGGGGATGAATGACGATCTGATTTTGGCCCGATTCGGCGAACTGACCATCAAAGGAAGAAACCGGGGCCGATTTGAGGACATGATGGTCCGGCAGGTCAAGAAGGCGCTGTCACCGTTTCAACGACTTTCTTACAAAAAAACATTTGGACGGCTATATATCGGATTAAACGGGGAGGATTACCCGCGCATTGCCGAACGGCTGACGGA
>JAQBPQ010000246.1 GCA_028287445.1 Cohnella sp. | reverse complement strand
GATAGACAGATGGCGAATGCGGCTGCCAAAGGATATGTGCGGCTTAAAGAAGATCACATTGCGGATTATCGAAGATTGTACGAGCGTGTAAACGTGGATTTCGGTTGCTCCGACCCATGTTCGCTTCCGACGAATGAAAGAATAAAGCGCTTGGCGAAAGGCCGCGACAACGATCCTCAGCTGTATGCGCTATTTTTTCAGTATGGCCGTTATTTGACCATCTGTGGCGCAAGAGAAGATTCTCCGCTGCCTTTGCATCTGCAGGGAATCTGGAATGATGACATCGCTTGCCGGATGGGCTGGACATGCGACTACCACCTGGATATTAATACCGAAATGAACTACTACCCGACAGAGATCGGCAATTTGTCGGAGTGCCATCTACCGTTGATGCGTTATATACAACGGTTATCGCATGAGGGGAGATCAGCGGCCAAAGATTTTTACGGCTGCGAAGGCTGGGTTGCGCATACCGTCTCTAATGCATGGGAGTTCTCGGCACCGGCATGGCAGACATCCTGGGGACTTAATGTAACCGGAGGACTATGGATTGCTGAGCAGCTTCGCGAACATTACGAATTTACACTGGACGACGCGTTTCTGAAAGAGAAAGCTTATCCGGTATTAAAGGAAGCAGCCCTCTTTTTCCTGGATTATATGACGATTCATCCGAAATATGGTTGGCTTGTCACCGGTCCGTCCATCTCTCCCGAAAACAGCTTTTACGCGAACGACGGAACGAAGGATCCCCACACCTTGTCTATGGGATCAACTTTGGATCAGGTACTCGTAAGCGATTTGTTCGAATTCTGCCTGGAAGCGGCAGAGAAGCTTCGCATGGACGAAGCGCTGCAAAACAGGCTCAAACGGGCCGTAGAGCTGCTGCCGCCGCTCCAGATCGGCAGCAGGGGACAACTGCAGGAATGGCTGGAGGATTATGAAGAAGCGCAGCCGGAACACCGCCACATATCCCACCTGCACAGCTTGTATCCGGGTTATCGGATAACGCCTCAGCATACGCCGGCGTTAAGCGAGGCCGCGCGAAAAACGCTGGAAGCGCGCAAATCCAGCAACAACCATGAGGATATCGAATTTACGGTAGCCGCGTTTGCGGGATGCTTCTCCAGGCTGCACGACGGCGAACGCGCTTACGAGCAGATCTCGCACTTGATCGGTGAGCTTTGCTATCCCAATCTCTTTACCTTTTCGAAGCCTGGAATCGCCGGGGCCGAGTCAAACATATATGTCGCGGACGGCAATTTCGGAGGAACCGCAGCCATTGCGGACATGCTGCTTCAAAGCCATGCGGGAGAGCTTCATCTGCTGCCCGCGCTTCCTTCCAAATGGGCTTCCGGCAAGTTTGCGGGCTTGAGGGCAAGAGGCGCCATGGAAGTCGACGTCGTCTGGTTCAACGGCCGCATGTCTGAGGCAACCGTTAAGGCATTTTCATCCGGACGGACGCGCTTGCGGTATCGCGATCAGACAGTTTCTTTTGAATATCAATCGGGCCGCAGTTATCGGATTAATGAAGAGCTTCATATCCAGGAAGGGGTTTTCCAATGAAAATCATTCATGCCGAAACCCAGTACAAAAAGTGGAGTGATCCGATTTGAAGACAGATCCCAAAATTTATTTGGCAGTCGATAATTGCTTTGCCACCAAGAGATGGACGAAGCCGGCGGAATGGATGAATTTGCTGAAGTCCATGGGCGTCTGCTGCGTCGAAGCAAGTGCAGACAATGAATGCGATCCTTTGTACATGAGCCAAGAATATATGGAGCGTTGGGTCCGGGAGGTAAGATCGGAAAGCGAAAAAACGGGGGTGAGGGTTGCGAACCTTTATTCCGGACATGGAACCTACGCGACGCTAGGGTTGTCCCATCACGACAAGTCTGTCCGTGACCGGATACAACGCGAATGGATAAAGCCGATGGTCGAGATCGCCGCGAGTATAGGGGCAGGGATCGGATTTTATTGCCACGCCTTTTCTGATTTCACACTGCAGAATCCCGCGGTTTACAGGGAGACGGAAGCGGACCTGTTCGCCCGGCTGGCCCAGATTGCCCTGCATTGCCGCGAATTGGGCATTCCAGCCCCCGGTGTCGAACAGATGTATACGCCGCATCAAATTCCGTGGACGATTGAAGGATCAAAACGGCTGTTGCAAGAGGTATACCGTCTGTCCGCCTGCCCTTTTTATTTGACTCTTGATACGGGACACCAGAGCGGCCAACACAAGTTCCGGAAACCGGACGCATATGCGATCGATCAAATGGCTGAGCGCTGCCTCAAAGACGGGGGTGATCCGGATTCTTGCTGGCTGGGTCCTCAAACCGCTTATGAGCTTTTTGTCGACATGATCCGGACATCCGATGAGAAGCGGGCGGGCATTAGAGAAAGAATATTGGAGGAGATGAATCGGTATCCTTATTTGTTTGCCGACGAAACCGACAGCGATACGTACCGTTGGCTGGAAGAACTAGGCTGTTATGCTCCGATCGTTCACCTGCAGCAAACGTCGGGGGCGTCATCGTCTCATCAGCCCTTCACGGAGGAATATAATCGCAAAGGGACGATTTTTGGAGAACCTGTTCTAAGGGCGCTTGAGAAAGCCTATCATGCTTCCGGCAATAGCGAAGAGGGAATGCCGCCCAAATGCGGGGAGATTTATTTGACACTGGAAATATTCTCAGGCACGAGCGAGATGAACACTGCCATTCTCAGGAAGATGCAGGAGTCGATCCAGTACTGGAGGCAATTCATTCCCGAAGATGGGATGACGTTAAGCCAAGCGCTGAAAAACCTGGATAAATAATTTGGAAATCGATATGTATACTGCGAATGCGAACGATAATGGGGTGGGGGAATGAAACTATCGACCGTGCTTGCTTTCGATCTGGGCGCGAGCAGCGGGCGCGCCGTGATCGGTAAACTGATTGCCGTAGAAGGCGAATGGCCGAAGCTGGCGGTGAAGGAAATTCACCGTTTTCCCAATCAAGCCATTCATGTGGGCAATCATATCCATTGGGATATTTTACGGCTGTTGCAGGAGGTGAAGATCGGAATTCGCAAAGCGTACCAGGAAGGTTATCGACCCGATACGCTTGGAATCGATACATGGGGCGTCGATTTCGGATTGCTTGACGCGAGCGGGGAATTATTGGGTAATCCCTATCATTACAGAGATCAGCAAACGAACGGATTGATCGAAGAGTTGGCGGGTTTAATAGGCGTTGAAGCGTTGTATCGGCAAACCGGATTGCAGAACATGCCGTTCAATACGATCTATCAACTATACGCGATGACAAAATCCGGTTCTCCGAAGCTGGATGCCGGTCGGGACCTTCTTATGATCCCCGATCTGATTGCTTATATGTTGACCGGCAGGAAAACGTGCGAGTATACGATGGCTACGACGACTCAGCTGTTTCATCCTATTCTGAAAACCTGGAACAAGAGTCTAATGGAAACAGCAGGCATTCCTTCCCGATTATTCATCGAACCGATACAGCCAGGAGATCGAATCGGCCTTCTTACTCCGGGAGTTTGCGAGGAATTGGGTGCAGCGCCAATCGATGTGGTAGCTGTTGCGACACACGATACGGCTTCCGCCATAGCCGCCGTACCGGCGGGTGAAGAGCCTTTCGCCTATTTGGTATGCGGAACGTGGTCATTGCTGGGGACGGAGCTGTCCGAACCGCTTCTAACCCCTGAGGCGATCGAATGGGAGTATTCAAATGAAGGCGGAGCCGGAGACACCTACCAGTTGTTAAAAAACATAATGGGTTTATGGATTTTCCAGGAATGTAAACGGGAATGGGAGGAGAGCGGGGGAGCGTGCGATTATTCCGACCTTGTACGGCTAGCTCATGCGGCTCCGGCTTTTCAAAGCCTGATTGATCCCGATGATTCACGGTTTTATACCCCCCATGGCATGGTAGAAAAAATTCAATCCTACTGCAGGGAGACAGGGCAAAAAGCACCGGTTGCCGAAGGCGAGATCATACGATGCGTTCTGGAAAGCATGGCGCTTCGTTATCGCCATACATTGGAACAACTGGAGAAATTGACTGGCCGCAGCTTCAGCGGGCTGCATATGGTTGGTGGAGGCATTCAAAACGGGCTGCTCTGCCAATTGACCGCCAATGCCATTAGGCGTCCGGTATGGGCCGGACCGGTAGAAGCAAGCGCGATCGGAAATATGTTAGTGCAGCTTATCGCCTCAGGGCACTGCAGAGATCTTAAGGAGGCGCGCGTCTTAGTGAAGAACTCGTTTCCGGTTGCTGTCTATGTGGAGCAAAGCGGCTTGCCCCAAGAGGAAGCTTACGAATGGTTCAAGCGATTCATTCGGAAAAACGATTGAACAAGTCACGCAGTTGGGGCAAGTTTTTGTGTCCATCAGGACTTTCTCCCTGTTACAGAACGAAGCGCTTTTCAAGCATTTGACTGCACGAAAGACAACCGACCTCGAAGAGCTATCGAAGCAGGGCGTGACTGGGTGCGTGGTGAAATAGCGATGAGCGAAGCACGCACTGCTGCATTTGCCGCCCATGCCGCCGCTCGCGATACCAATCAAGCAGCCGCTTGCGCCGCCGCCCGTGCCGCCAGTCACGATGCAGCAACCACCCACGTTGCCGGTCATGCTGTTCACGCCGCTACCTACGCTGCCAAAGCTGCCACTTACGCCGCCGACCCCGCTGATGCCGGCGCCAACACCGCCAAGGAACGTAATTGGCAATTCCAACACTTGCTCGATTTGGGAGACAATCACTAATTAAATAGATTTGTGTCAGTGATGTGATACTGTTTGTGTCGTCCGACAATATTATATAGTGAGATGTTGTTCCTGAAGCCCTTCGCTCCACTAAATGGCAGTTTCGTAAGGGACCAGCCGAAATCAACTCATCATGGGCGAATCAATGGATAAATAGAGGAGAACAGCCCCGTGGCAATGACCTCATGTCCTTGATCATTCGGATGTACCGCTGCGAAACCGTGTAAAGCTTCCTCGGCATGCCCACCTCGGTATCCGTAAATTAAACTGTGCTCGTTACCGGAAAACCACCGATCCACTCGGGCAACGAGACAACGATTCGTTATCGCGGACGCAGTAATCTGTTGATTCATTATGCGAATGGCATCCACCGCAATCACGCTGTTTGGAAATGGATTGTATTGGGTGCAGCAGATGATGTGTTTCACTCCCATTATACGGACCAATCCAAGTATTATATCGAGTCTTCTTTTATAGCGGTTTATCATCCCTAGAATTGGCGCAGCTGGTTCTCGGAGCGAGGACAAGCCATAATGAATAAGATCATTGCCGCCGATCAATACCGTAACCACTTTAGCACAACTAAGGAACGAAGGATCTGTATTGATCTCTTCTGCAAGGTCGGCACTCGTCCAACTGGGTTGAGCAAACACGATTTTTTTTGCCTGAATTCCCTTTAATTTTAGCATCGAGGTAACTCTCGAAGGATACGCTCTACTGCTAGAACTTGCACTCTGACCATAAGTAATTGAATCGCCTAAAGCTATATAGTTAATCATACTATCCCACCTTATTACTCTACTGTTTTTAATTTACGTATGGAAGGGATGATTTGCTTATGCGATAGCCTTTTCAGAGTACAATTACGCGTAGGTTGGGCGAAGAATCATGTATCTGTGCCTACCATACCACTACATAAAAAACCATATATAATAGACATAATCCAAGAAACACTCCGATCGGATGTAGTTCTGTGGCCCCAAAGAACAACGCAACAAAATTGATAATTAGAGAAATTAGCAAAAATAGACTTAGTCGGGCTGCCAACCTTCGTAAAAACACGGATTGTATTTTTTTGAAAAAAAAGATTTTATCGATAATCAAAAACACTATACATTCTACGACTAAAATGATCACAGCAATAATAATAATTGCAAGCATAAAAATCATTCCTTTGTTGTTTCTTAATAGCTTCAATTTTACTCCGTATATATCGAAATTATACAAGCAAAAATTGTCTGCAGAATTCAACTGTAGGATTCAGGCTACCTTCAATCCTCAAACCCACCGTATTTCCTTTTGTAATGGCTTAACGCAAGAAGCGGCCAAATGTAACGGTAACTGTGGTAATGAATGTAAAAGTTACCCGCAAGGCCCGCTCCGGTAGGATAAGTGGTCGTCCAATCGTCTTCGTGCAGGACGGAGATTAGCCTTCGGATGCCTATTTCCACTGCAGGAACCGGCTTCGGATGAACGGTGATGAGAGCATCAAGCGCCCATGCTGTTTGAGACGGGGTGCTTGCTCCGAGCGGTACATACCGCATAAGCTGATCGCTCTTGCATGATTCTCCCCAGCCTCCGTCGGAATTTTGGATGCTTAAAAGCCAGCGGACGCCTTTTTGCACTGTTCGATGATCGGGTTCTACCCCTACTGACATCATTCCTGTCAGTGCAGCCCATGTCCCATAGATGTAGCAAATCCCCCAACGCCCGTACCACGATCCATCCTCTTCCTGATGATTGATCAGCCAATCCGTTCCGCGTCGAATAAAAGAATGGCGTAAGCCAAGACCCGCAGTGTTCCCCAAAAATTCCAAGGTTCGCCCGGTCAGATCGGCCGTGGAAGGATCAATAGCCGCCGTTTTGGCCCCGTCGATCGGTAGCCAAGTGAGGAGTTCGTTATCCGTATTTTTTTCGAAAGCCGGCCATCCTCCATCGTTATTTTGCATAGATAGAATCCAATTCAGCCCTCGGTTCCAAGCATCCCGATAGGATGGCTCATTCAGAGACAACCGTTTGATCGATCTTAAAGCCGCTGTCGTATCGTCTACGTCTGGATTGATGGTATTGGAGTCTGAAAACCCCCAACCACCAGGAACGGGATTCCGATTATGGATGCTCCAATCCCCGAAATTTCGCTGTTGTTTGGAGAGTAAATAAGATGCTGCGTTTTGAATAACCATACTTTCGGCAGCAATTCCAGCTTCCTGCAGGGCATGTGACAGCAATGCGGTATCCCAAACGGCTGAGGGTGAATTTTGTAAAAACACCTTCCCATCCAAGCTGCAGAGCATGGCTGCTAAGCCTTGAACCGCACGAGTTATAACCGGATGCCGTTTGTCATACCCGAGTGCGAGCAGGGCGAAGATCATCAGAAACGTGGAGCTAGCATAACTGTAAAGCGTTCCGTCAGGTTCGATCCGTTTCAGTATGTACTGTTCCGCCCATTTTGTGGCAACTTCATGGAGACGCTGGGGGACGCCGATGAGCTTTCCTATGCCGGTTTTTATTTCTTCGAGTAGAACTTGAAAACCACGGGAAAGTTGGCGTTGATCGTATGTACAGGGGCAAATGGGATGTAACAGGGCCGAATGGAAAAAATCCAAGTTGCCCGAACGGTTGCCCGCCAGATCGGACAAATCAGGCGAAGCGTCGGTTGTTATGACGAATTGGCGATCGGCTAAGAGAAGAATAGGGGCTAGATGAACTCTCGCATATGCGGAAAAATCGAAGAAGTTAATTGGAAAAGAAGTAGGGAGGAGTAAAAATTCAAGTGGAATCAACAATGAAGTTGGCCATGGGTATTGGCCGGTGGCAGCGAGAAACATTTTGGTTAGCACATTGGTAATGTTTTGGATTCCGCCTTTTGACAAAATGAATCGTTTTGCTTTTCTCATCGATTCGTCCGTTTTTTTACTGTATCCCGTATATAAAAGCGCATAATAGGCTTCCACTGTGGCAGACAAGTTTCCCTCTTCTTCGTCATAAAACACTCTCCAAGAACCGTCGGCCTGCTGTGCCGCAAGGATTCGGTCATGCAATTG
>JAQBPQ010000235.1 GCA_028287445.1 Cohnella sp. | reverse complement strand
GGATTGCCTTGGGAATGGTGTACGGCATGCTGTCGTTCGTCGGATTCGAATCGGCCACCACGTTGGCCGAAGAAGTGAAAAATCCGAAGAGAAACGTTTATTATGCGCTGCTGGGTTCAACGATCCTGGTCGGATGTATCTACATATTCGCGACCTTCACGGAAGTGAATGGATTTGGATTGCAGAATATGGCCGCGCTGGCCGGAGATGCTTCCCCGTTTGTGACGCTGGCTACCCAATACGGCAGTTCCACGCTGGTGTTATTGATTGCACTCGCCGGTCTCAGCAGTATTTTGGCCGTGACCATCAATACGAATAATGCCATTGCTCGCGTCATCTATGTGATGGGCCGTGAAACCGTTCTTCCTGCCTTTTTCGGCAAGTTGAATCCCAAATTCCGCACGCCGATGAATGCGATCATTTTCCAATCCTCCGTGGCGCTTCTTTTACTGCTTCTCATGGGATTTGCAGTCGGACCGACGAATACGTACGGATATTTGGGTGCGATTCTGACGTTGGGCATCATTCCGGTTTACATCATGGCGTCTATCGGTTATGTGCTTTACCAGAAAAAACAGCAAAATATCCGCAAACATCCGTTTAAAAATTTGATTTTGCCGATCGTATCGTCACTGCTCATGCTGATTCCGTTGTCAGCTTCCTTTTATCCCGTACCGCCGTTTCCTTTTAACATCTTGCCCTTTATCGTGCTGGTCTACGTCATCATTGGATTCATCATTGCCAAACGGCTCGAGCGGGATCCGGAACGGTTCAAACGCGCCGGCCAAATCATGGGAGATTCCGATACGGAGGCCAGCGCATGAGCTTGAATGAATGGGTTGTGAAGAATATGCTGCAGGACGCTCTGGATAAAGGAGCGGAGCTTGGCATTCCCGTCTCGGCAGCGGTTACCGATGCCGCCGGGCATCTTCTCGGATTCAGCAGGCATGTACAGGCGGAGATCGTCAGCATCACACTCGCCCAAGACAAGGCGTATACATCGGCGATCAACCGCATCAGTACCGCGGAGCTCGGCAAGCTGTGCCAGCCGGGAGCGGAATTGTATGGTTTGCAGAACCATTTGGGCGGACGTTTGGTCATCTTCGGCGGCGGAGTGCCGGTTCGCGATGACGACGGCGTAATGATCGGAGCCATTGGCGTCAGCGGCGGGACGACAGAGCAAGATGCGGCTTGCGCATTACACGCGATTACGATGCGAAGCAAAAGGGGATGAGGGAATTGTCAAAGCTATACCACAGTTATATTGACGGCCAATGGGTGAATGCGGACCGGAAGTTTGAGGTGAAAAACCCGGCGACGGGGGATGTGGTCGGCTCGGTCGATCAGTGCGGAGCGGATCATATCGGGCAGGCCGTAGCTGCAGCCAAGCGCGCGTTTCCGGAATGGGCGGCCATGGGGCCTGCCGGACGCTCGGAGTTGTTGCTCAAATGGTCCGATATCTTGCTCCAGCATGCAGCGGAGTTCGCAGAGTTGGAAACGGCGCAAACCGGGAAACCGATCATCATGACCGAGACGTTCGATATTCCGTTCTCCATTGATAATTTACGCTTTTTCGGCGCGGCTGCCAGGGTTGTTCCGGGTATGGCGACAACGGAGTATGTCCCAGGCCATCAAAGCTCGATCCGGCGGGAGCCGCTGGGCGTTGTCGGCTTAATCGCGCCATGGAATTACCCGATGAACATGGGCGTATGGAAGCTCGGACCGTCGCTGGCCGCCGGGAATACGGTGGTCATCAAGCCGGCCAGCTTAACGCCGCTGACGACGATCGAATTGGCGCGGGCAGCGCATGAAGCGGGAATCCCTCCGGGCGTTTTGAATGTGGTGACGGGACCCGGAGCGACGGTTGGAGAAGCGTTGGTGCAGCATCCGGATGTGCGGATGATTTCGATCACCGGGGATACGCAGACCGGGAAGAAAATCATGATCCAAGCGGCTTCCACGGTAAAGAAGCTGCATCTGGAACTGGGCGGGAAAGCGCCGTTTGTCGTATTTGCCGACGCGGATCTGGAAGCGGCGGTTCAGGGTGCGGCAATGGGCGGGTTTATCAACTCCGGTCAAGATTGTACGGCCGCCACACGGATATATGTGGAAGATTCGGTTTATGAGGAGTTTCTATCGAAGCTGGCGGAGCGCGTGAAACGGATTCGCGTCGGTCTGCCGCTGGATCGCGATACCGAAATGGGTTCGCTGATCTCATGGGAGCATCGTGACCGGGTAGAAGCATTCGTGAAGAGAGCGGTGTCGGCGGGAGCGAAGGTGGCGGTTGGCGGACATCGCCCGGCAGCTGCCGAACTGGCGGAAGGTGCCTATTATATGCCTACGGTTGTCTATGATGCGAAACAAGACTCCGAGATTGTGCAGGAAGAGATTTTCGGTCCCGTGCTCGTTGTTCTTCCTTTCCATGGTGAGGCGCAAGCGCTGGAGCTGGCGAACGATACGATCTATGGACTAGCCGCTTCGGTTTGGACGAGAGATGTGTTTAAGGCCAATCGGATGTCGGCAGGCATCCAGGCCGGTACCGTATGGGTGAATGACCATATCACGATCGTTTCGGAAATGCCCCACGGCGGGTTTAAACAAAGCGGCTTCGGCAAAGATATGTCGGTTTATGCATTGGAAGATTACACCCAAATCAAACACGTGATGACGGATATAACGGGTCGGGTATATAAGGATTGGCATTTCATGAAGTAATCGGAACGTATCCTAACTTCATCACGTTAAGGAGTTGAGAAGATGCTGTTGGATCAGGATTCTGCGGATCTCACCGCCAAAGACCGAAAGTATTTATGGCATGGGATGTCCCCTTACAATGAACAAACCGCTCCGATGGTTGTCGCCGAAGGCCAAGGCTCCTGGATCACCGACGTGTACGGCAAACGGTACCTTGATGCGATGTCCGGTTTATGGTGCGTGAATGTCGGCTATGGAAGAGAAGAGCTGGCGAAGGCCGCCTACGACCAACTGGTCACGATGCCCTTCTATCCGCTGACGCAGAGCCATATTCCGGCCATCCGACTGGCGGAAAAGCTGAATGAATGGCTTGAAGGTGAATATGTCGTCTTTTTCTCCAACAGCGGCTCCGAGGCGAATGAAACGGCTCTCAAAATCGCGAGACAGTATCACCAGCAGAACGGCGATCACAGCCGATACAAATTTATATCCCGTTACCGGGCCTACCACGGCAACTCTATGGGGGCGCTCGCGGCCACCGGACAGGCGCAGCGGAAATACAAATATGAGCCGCTCGCACCAGGGTTTCTGCACGTCCGGCCGCCGGATAGCTACCGGCGCCCGAATGGGATGACGGTGGAAGAATTCAATCTTCTATGCGCCGGGGATATAGAAGATATGATCATCTGGGAAGGTGAGGAGACGATCGCCGGTGTCATGATGGAGCCGGTCATCACCGGAGGCGGCGTCATTGTTCCGCATCCGGCCTACCTGGAGGAAGTGCGGAAGATCTGCACGAAGCATAATGTGCTGTTGATTGTGGATGAAGTGATTTGCGGATTCGGCCGCTCGGGCCGAAAGTTCGGTCATATGAACTATGGGGTGAAGCCGGATATCGTCACCATGGCCAAAGGAATGACAAGCGGTTATTTGCCGCTGTCCGCTACGGCCGTTCGGAAAGAAATCTATGAGGCATTCAAGAATACCGCGGCGTACAGCCATTTTCGGCACGTTAGTACGTTTGGCGGAACGCCCGCATCCTGTGCGCTGGCGCTCAAAAATTTGGAAATCATGGAACGTGAAAATTTGGTGGAACGCTCTCGTATTCTCGGGGAGCGGATGGCGTCTGAAATGGAACAATTGAGAGATCACCCGCTTGTCGGAGATATCCGCAGTTTCGGGTTCCTCATGGGCGTCGAAGTCGTGGAAAACAAGGGAACGAAGCAGCCGCTCGCTCTTCCCGCAGTGGGTAAGATCATAGCGGAGTGTAAAGAAAAGGGGCTCATCATCGGCAAAAACGGAGACACGGTGGCCGGATTCGGCAATGTCCTCACGTTCTCGCCTCCGTTGTCTTCGACGGATGAGGATCTGGATTTTATCGTTCGCACATTTAAAGAGGTTATGAAGAATCAATAGGGTGGCGGATAGCGAATGATCATCGGAGTTCCGAAAGAGATTAAAAACAATGAATACCGTGTAGGCATGACACCGGCTTCCGTTCTGGCTTATAGGAATGGCAGCCATCATATTTTCGTCGAAACAAACGCGGGGGAAGCCATCGGATTCACCGACCATGATTATACGAAGGCCGGCGCCCAGATCGTCCATACCGCCATGGAAGTCTGGTCGGCGGATATGATCGTGAAAGTCAAAGAACCGCTGCCAAGCGAGTATCCCTATTTCAAGCCGGGACAAATCCTGTATACCTATCTCCACTTGGCACCGGAGCCGGAATTGGCGAAAGCTTTGCTTGACAAGAGAGTGGTCGCGATTGCCTATGAAACCATCCAATCGGATAACGGCTCTCTTCCGCTGTTGACGCCGATGAGCGAAGTGGCCGGCCGGATGTCCATCCAGATCGGAGCTCATTTTCTGGAGAAAGCGCATGGCGGCAAGGGGGTTCTGCTAGGCGGCGTGCCCGGGGTAGAGCCCGGTAAAGTAGCCATTGTCGGAGGCGGTATTGTCGGTGCCAATGCCGCACATATGGCGGTAGGACTTGGAGCTGAAGTCAGCATTCTCGATATCAGTCCCGAGCGGCTCCGCCAGTTAGATGACCTATTCCGGGGACGCGTCAAAACGATCATGTCGGATCCGTTCCAAATCGCGGAAACGGTTCGAAACGCCGATTTGGTCGTAGGCGCCGTACTCATTCCGGGTGCCAGGGCCCCTCGTCTCGTAACGGAGGACATGGTGAAAAATATGAAGCCGGGCTCGGTCATCGTGGATGTGGCCATCGACCAAGGCGGATCGATTCAAACGATCGACCGGATCACAACCCACGATAACCCCGTTTATGAAAAGTATGGCATCCTCCATTATGCCGTAGCCAATATGCCGGGGGCGGTTCCCCGTACTTCTACGATGGCTTTGACGAATGCGACGACTCCGTTCGGCCTGCAAATTGCGGGGAAAGGTTACATCCAGGCGGCTTTGGACAATAAAGCGATTGCCAAAGGGATCAATGTCGCGGACGGCAAGATCACGTACAAAGCCGTCGCCGATGCGCATGGTTATGAACATACGGATATTGATTCCCTGTTAAAGAAGGAAGCTGTTGCGAATTGATTGGATCATTGTGACAACCGCATAGGGTAACACAGCCGAGAAGCTCGTACATCGTGTGAACTTCTCGGCTTTTTTATGTCCATTTTATTGGAGGAATTCATATGGCGCGCAGCCCACTATTCAAGCATTTGAGAGATGCCCTTTCCGTGGCAGGAGAAGCAGTCGAAAGAGATGTTCCGGTCGAAGAAGTCCTTCATGAGCGTTCCGAAAAGGCGATATCTCGCAAGCAATTTCTTCAGAAAGCGGCGTTAGCGACGGCAGCCGCGGCCGTCCCCAACTTTCTTTGGAAACTGAACACCGCCTTCGCCGACTCTTCCTCGGAGCCAGGCCGCATAGTGATTATCGGTGCGGGACTTGCCGGCCTGTCTTGCGCGTATCAACTCAAAAAAGCGGGGTATCTCGCGGAGATCTACGAGGCTTCCGAGAGAATCGGCGGCCGGTGCTGGACGAGAAGGGGCGATTTCGAAAACGACCAGATTGCCGAGCATGGCGGAGAATTTATCGATTCGGGCCATGCCGAAATCATCGCATTGGCCAAGGAGTTCAATCTTCCTTTGGACGATATCGTTCAAGCACAGAAAAAGGGCACCGAGGAATTGTACTACTTTGACGGCACTCCATATACTTTTATAGAAGCATGCGAAGATTTTATAAAGATTTGGAGTATCCTGCAGGACGAGTCGAAGGCAGCCGGTTATCCGACCTTATATAACAAATACACTCGGCGAGGGGCGGAGCTGGATAAGATGTCGATCACCGACTGGATCCGGCAAAAGGTTCCCGGAGGTTTGAACTCCAAGCTCGGCAAGCTGCTCGATGTCGCTTATAACATCGAATACGGCGCGGAATCAAGCGAACAAAGCGCACTCAACCTCATCTACCTGCTCGCTGACTCCAAGAAGAACCTGCTGGAGATGTACGGTTTATCGGATGAAAGATACCATGTGCGTGGCGGCAATGATCAAATCGTGTCTCGGCTGGCCGAAGAGGTGAAAGACCAGATTACTTTGCGCACCCGACTGACCGCTATTGCCCTTAACAAGGACGGCGGGTACACTCTGACCTTACAAACCGGTTCCTCGAAAAGAGACATTATTGCGGAAAAGGTCATACTGGCGCTGCCGTTCTCGATTCTTCGATCCTCCGTGGATTACATGAAAGCGGGTTTTCGGCCGTTAAAACAAATCGCCATTCAAGAACAGGGAATGGGAACGAACTCCAAGCTTCATGTGCAATTTAAAAAACGGCTTTGGGAGGAGTTAGGCTGCACAGGCACGACTTATGCGGATACGGGCTATCAAAACACATGGGACGTCACTCGCGCGCAACCGGGTGAAACGGGAATATTGGTTGATTTCACGGGAGGAACGATAGGGGCGAGCTTTAACACGGGAACTCCTGCCGAGAGGGCGCAACAGTTTTTAACGCAGCTGGAGCCTGTATGGCCTGGGATCACGGCGGAGTGGAACGGCAAGGCCACGCTGGATTACTGGAAGGGCTACCGCTGGACGGACGGTTCCTACTCCTATTGGAAAGTCGGACAATATACGAAGTTTGCGGGAATAGAAGGGGAGAAGGAAGGAAATTGTTACTTCGCGGGCGAGCATACTTCCGTGGATAATCAAGGCTACTTAAATGGGGCGGTGGAAACGGGACAACGGGCAGCGAACGAAATTTTAGCCGACCTCAAAGCGGCCGGCTTGTTGGAAACTCCCTTGCAGCAGATGATCTAACCGCAAAGGGTGAAGGCCATGAGCCCGAGATATACCGGCGGGTTGTACCAACAACAATCCGCTAAGGTACACATGACGCCGAAATTGCAGCAGGCGGTTCGCATCCTCCAGCTTTCGACACCGGATCTGCTGGCTTATATCCGGCAAGAGTTGGAGGAAAATCCCTTGTTGGAAGCCGACAATGTTCGGTGGGAAACGTTTCGTGGAACCGCCCGGCGCCACGCTGACCAGAGATTGGATCCGCTTTTGCAAGTCGCAGATCCCGAGTTATCGTTGGAAAAGCATCTAAAGAATCAGTTGGGCATGATGCCATACACGGCACAGCCGATGAAGAGAATTGTCCTGTACATGATCGGAAATTTGGATCACAATGGATATCTCGCACTCTCCCTAGAGCAAATTACCGGGACTCTTCAGGTGGCTCATGTAGATGCGGCGGCGGCGCTAAGCCTTGTGCAAGCCTTGGAACCGACAGGGGTGGGCGCGAGGAATTTAACGGAGTGCTTGCTTCTTCAGGTCAAGGATTTGCCGATATGTCCACCGCTTGTCCCCGAACTCATCAAGGAGCATTTGAATGATATTGCCAAGCACCGCATCCATAAGATGGCGAAGCTGCTGAAAGTGGCCGAGCAAGAAATTCAGGATGCGATCGGCGTGATCCAAGGGTTGGATCCCCGGCCGGGCGCATCCTTTCATTTTGTTGAAACCTTATATATCGTTCCAGATGTGATCATCGACAAAGTCGGGGAACAATTCATCGTGTCGATTCCGGACGCGGCGGTTCCCCGTCTTGCCCTTAATCCGAATTATGAGCGAATGGCAAAGGAACTGGGACGAACCGATGAAGCGCGCCAATTTCTGTATGCCAAATTAAGTTCGGCTGCGTTTCTCATGCGGTGTATTGAGCAGAGGCGATTGACGTTATTACGTGTAACTCGGGCCATCGTCGAGGAACAAGCCGAATTTTTCCGGAAGGGCGTTTCTCATCTCAAACCGATGGTGCTCCAGCACATTGCGGACAAAGTGGGCCTCCACGAGTCGACGGTGAGCCGCGCGACCGCCGGCAAATACGCTCAAACCCCTTGGGGGAACTTCGAACTCACCTTCTTCTTCCCTTCCGGATTTAATCGGGGCCAAGGCGACGCGGTTTCCGCGGAGAACGTCAAGGAGAGAATCCGACAATGGGTTCGGCAGGAAGACGACCGCAAACCTTATTCCGATCAAAAGTTGGCCGAGAAACTCGTGGAAGAAGGCATACCGATCTCCCGCCGCACGGTGACGAAATATCGGGAAGAGCTCGGCATTTTATCCTCCATGAGAAGGAAACACGCTGGGCGATAAAATTTTGACCCATAAATTCATATCCTCGAATTTATCGTAAATGTCGCAGCTCTTGGTAAGCCGGCCGTAATAGCGGTAGCCCAGTTGAAACAGGGAGGCGTTCATGCCGAAGGAAAGACCCCTGGACAGGGAATAAACAGAATGGATACTCCGCTCCTGCAAATCATCCTCCAATGCTTGAATCAACAGTCTCATCAGCCCTTGGCCGCGGTTCGCGGGAAGTGTGGCGCAATCGGTGATTTCGGCATTTCGGTATGTGGCGTTGATCTCGGCGGACGCCGCACTAATCAGTGTGTGTCGGTCTTCCACGACATAGAAGACGGTTCCTTCCCTCATCACTTTCCGGATGTAGGCAGGGTTCGTCATGGGCGTCGGGTAGGTTTCAAAAACTTGGCCGTATAACGAAGCGAGGCGCTCGGCATCGCCGGCCGAAGCGGAGCGTAGGATACAGTGATCAGGGAGGGGGGAGCGAGCCGGCTTCGGGGGCAGTTCGAGCACTTGTCCCAGAATTTGATCTTCCTCGATCCAATAGTCGCTTGTGCGGCGGTTCAGATCCAAATAAAAGCTCATACAATAGGCATCGCATCCGTTAAAATAACCCTTGTATACCCCTTCCAGCATATACCCTTTGGATATAAACCAAAACCAGTCTTCCTCCCGCGATTTGACAAATATTTTAGTAAACGAACGGTCCGTTGCGATCTCAGTTGCTCGTCGGCATATGGAATCCACGTTCCCCTGGTAGTCATCCACTCTCAATCTTTTGTTAAAGTAGTCCAAACAAAGGTGAAGCCTATAATCGCTTCCGTTTTCGACCTCATTCTCATAGTAGGCGGGAATCTCAGGCAAAGTTTGTTCCTCCTTTTTCGTGCCGTGCTATTGCTTAGATAGCAAAAACAATGCCAATTGAACGGGTCGCTTCGGTTGTTTCTGCTCCGGTCACGATTCCGTCGAACGAAAATTTTGCAGCAAAAGAGCCGCAGGTGCCAAAAATTTTGCGCCGCCAAGCGGCGGTCGGCTATCCCTTGACACCAGGGCATCACTCGGAGCGAAGTTGGCATGAAGTTTGCTTATCTTATGTACGGAGACAAAGCGTACAGGGGGTGGCGTTCATCACACGTGAACATTTAATCAAACCGTTATTGAATCACCGTTATCCCACCGTTCAATACGGGAAGGGCGCTTTTTTGTACGATGAGAACGGAAAAGCATACTTGGACGCTTCTTCCGGGGCGGTGACCGCCAGTATCGGGCATGGGGTTCAAGAAGTCATTGAGGCGATGCACGAGCAGGCGAACAAGGTTTCCTTCGTTTACCGGTCGCAATTTACGAGTGAACCAGCTGAACGGTTGGCTAAGAAACTGAGTGATTGGGC
>JAQBPQ010000218.1 GCA_028287445.1 Cohnella sp. | reverse complement strand
AAAGGGGCGGGAGCAGAAGTTCGAATCCGTTCCTTCGTATCAAGGCGAATACAAACGTGCTTTTATCGGGACAGACAACTTCTCATTCTTTATTGCAAATAAGTACCGCAAGACCGGGGTATTTCCGACAGAGCATTCCATTTATTCGGAGGCAGTCATGCGGCTCAAAAAATGGGGCTTCAACGGTGTGGGCGGCTATTCACCCGAAAAATACGGCGAGGAGAACAAATTTCCTTACGTGCGGATGCTGCCGCTGAGCAGTATGGGCTGGGCCAAGCTTGACGGGATTTCGATTTTCGATATATTCGCGCCGGATGCCGAAGCCAAGATCGATCAGGCGTTTGCTAAAGCGCTCACTCCGCACCAAGACGACCGGATGCTGATCGGTTATTTCATCGATAACGAATACGACTTTCATAAATTTTATTCCGAAGTGCCGAAGCTGAAGGCGAGCTCGGCGGCAATCAAAGGGAAACTGGTCCAAACCCTTAAGGAAAAATATGGAACCGTCGACACATTTAACGGCAGCTGGAAGACGAAATTCAAATCGTTCGAGGAAATGAAGGACGCCGAGCTGCCGCTCAAAACATCGTCGGCGTGGCGCGATATGGACCAGTTCTTCGAGTATTACCTGGATATGTTTTTTGGAACGGTTTCGCGGGAGTACCGCAAATATGATCCCCATCACCTCCTGCTCGGCGACCGATGGATTACGACGTCCTTCCATAATGAGAAAATCAGGAACCTGCTGGCCAAAGTGGAAGGCAAATACGTGGATGTCATCAGCATCAACTATTACACGTACAAGATCGAGACCGACCTGTTGCAGGATGTATACACGAAATCTGGCGGCAAACCGATTTTGTTCAGTGAATTCGGCTACGGCACGGGAGAGCAGGGGCTCACGCCTCTCCTGAAAAATTCAGCGGCGAATCAGTTACAGAGAGGGATGCGCTACCGGAATTTCGTCGAGGGGGTTGCCGGTCTACCCTACGTTGTCGGCGCGCATGTGTTCAATTATGTGGATCAAGCCGGTCTCGGCAGGTACTGGCAGGGCGATTGGGGAGAAAGTTATAACTCCGGCCTTGTAAACGTCGCGGATCGTCCTTATAAGGAATATCTGCAAGGTGTCATGGAGACGAACTACGATATTTTCAAAGTCATTCTCGGAGAACGGCCGAAATTTTATTACGATTTCAGCAAAAGGTGATAGAGGTGCACAATGGTCGATTCGGGCGGTAACAATCTCATCTTCTTGCTGTGCACACCCAGAAGCGGGAGCTCTTTGGCGACGGTGATGCTCCAAAATCACAGTAAAATGTTCGCCACGCAGGAAATGTGGTTTTTGATGAGTCTGCATGACCTGCTATCGCCGCCGCGTCGCACATATGGCGGAACAGGCATCATCCAGCAATTCTATAACGGCGTGCTGCCCAATGAAACCTTTGAGCAAGCGTGCAGGGCATTTGCTCTCCAGGTATACAACGGCTTGCTGCACAGCAGCGGCGGAGCGGAAATGGTGATCGACAAGTCGCCCAGATATTATTACCTGCTGGAGTTTTTGGACAGCCTTTTTCCGGCATCACGACGAATCTGGTTAATGCGGAACCCGTTTTCGATCCTCTCTTCCTACAAGAAGGTGAGCAAGCATAGGGGACAGAGCTTTAATTTGAAGGAGGACCTGCGGAATCCGGCTTTCGATATGCAAATCGCCGACCTTACGATCGGGCTGTTCCGCTATTTCCGTTATTTCGCCAAAGACAACCCTTGCGCTTACCGTCTGTATTACGAAAGGCTGGTCGCCGATCCCAAGGCGCAATTGATGGACGTTTGCCGGTTCCTGGGCGTTGATTACGAGGAAGGCATGGAGATCTACGGAAACGATCGAAATATTGAAAAGTCCGGCCTGTATTACAGTATGGGCGTCGGCGATCCGTTTGTCGCAGGGCATTCGGAGCCCCATCGGGATTCCGTCCACGTCTGGAAAGAGGTATTGGACAAGCAGGAGGTTGAAATGTACGGCAGGGTGCTTGGGGCGCGTATCTTTCACGATATGGGTTACGGCGAGCAGCTGGCTGAGGCCGAGAAATGGACGGGTGTACGATTCGAGATGGAATCGGATGCGGATCTGTTGGCCCTACGTACCAGACAATTGGCGGAAGTATCGGGCTGCAAGTGGGAGGAGGGTTATGAACTGAGAGCCACCCCCTCTGCCGGGAGGGAACCGGCTATGCCGAAGCAGGACAACTCGGCAAGCCGGCTGAATCCGCAAGTGCTTCAGCTGCAAATGACCGTGCGTGCGCTCGAGATGCGGTTGGAGAACAGTACGACGGAACAAAGGCGTTTAAAATCGCAGCTGGACACCATGAAGAGGAAAGTAAACCGTGTGAAATCGATCATTCCTTTTGGAAGCAGGTTGTCGCGGTTGGCCTCGACTTACTTGACTCCAAGCGGGTGGAAGAAGTGAGCGCCATCGCCGGCATCATAAGTTTTGACGGACAGCCGGCCAGCAGCGCGGACAGCAGAGCGGACAGCAGCAACATGATGGAAGCCATGAACCGATACGACGCTGACGATGAGCATATGTGGACCGACGGCCCGGTTTTTCTCGGATGCCGTTCCAAGTGGATCACGCCCGAGTCTGCCTTTGAACGGCTGCCTTATTACGACCCAGACCACATGCTGGCGATTACAGCTGATGCAATCATCGACAATCGGCGGGAATTGTTTGACAGGCTGCAGGTTGGGCACTCCGATCGCATCAGGATGACGGACAGTACGCTTATTTTGCTTGCCTATCGGAAGTGGGGACAGGGAGCTCCGGAGTATCTGGTCGGCGACTTCGCATTCATGATCTGGGATGAGAAGAAGCGCCTTCTTTTCGGGGCGAGGGATTTGTTCGGCAATCGTTCCCTTTATTATCATCACGATGCCCGGCGTCTTGCGTTCAGCACGACGATTACGCCCCTATTTGTTTTACGGGACGTGGTGAAGGAACTGCATGAACCTTGGCTCGCGGAATTCATGGCTATTCCGGAAATGTTCGAGTCTACGGATGTCCATTCCACGCCATACCGACATATTCATCAAGTGCCTCCGGCACATACGATTACCGTCTCGGACGGACAGGTTACGTTGTCCGGATACGGCTCCCTGGAGCCGAAGGAGATGCTCCGGTTGAAATCGGATCACGAGTATGAGGAAGCGTTTCGGGAAGTATTCGAGGAAGCGGTGAAGTCGAGAATCCGTACGTTTCGCCCGGTTGCGGCCACGTTAAGCGGAGGTCTGGATTCGGGAGCGGTGGCCAGCTTCGCGGCGCGCGCTTTACGCGAGGAAGGAAAACCATTATACGCCTACAGCTACGTCCCGACATCCGATTTTACCGATTGGACGCCGAACAGCACGGTGGCCGACGAACGGCCGTTTATCCGAGCGACGGTTCGGCATGTTGGCAACATATCGGACAGTTACTTGGATTTCGGGGGGATCAGCCCGCTGACCGAAGTGGACGACTGGCTGGACATCCTGGAGACGCCTTACAAGTTTTTCGAAAATTCCTTCTGGCTGAAGGGGATTCACCAGCAAGCCGGAGCGCAAGGCGCAGGCGTTCTCTTAACCGGTGGGAGAGGCAACTTTACAATCTCGTGGGGACCTGCGATCCCTTATTATGCGCAGCTTCTGAAGAAGCTGAAATGGCTGCGATTGATGCGGGAACTCAGGCTGTACAGCGCGAATAAGGGGATCGGCAAATCTCGGTTGTTGTCCGCCATCGGCAAACACGCCTTCCCCGTCCTGGAGAAGCGCTCGAAGCCGGATCAAGGTCTCGACATTCCGACGATGCTCATTCATCCCGAATTTGCCGCACGAACCGGTGTGTTCGCGAAGATCCAGGAAAGCCGGATCGGCGTAAACGGCTCGACGGTCACCGATCCGCTGGAGCTTCGAAAGGACAAGCTGCAGAGCTTGGCCGTCGGCAACAAGAACGGTGCAACGGCCACGAAGCTGTCATTGCGCTACGGCGTATGGGAGCGCGATCCGACGTGCGATCCCAGGGTCGTCCGGTTTTGCTTCTCGGTGCCGTTCGAACAGTATGTCCGGGGCGGGATGGACCGGGCGCTGATCCGAAGGGCTGCGAAACATCATTTGCCGGATGAGGTCAGGCTGAATCACCGCATGCGGGGAATTCAGGGGGCGGATTGGGTGCATCGAATGCTGCCTTCGTGGAAGCCGCTCATGGCTGAACTCAGACAGCTTTGCACAGATTCCTCCGTTTCAGGTTACCTGAATGTCGACCGGATCAAGGCAGCCGTTTCCCGGCATGAACGAGAGCCGCGGCCGGAGCTTGCTTTTCATCCGGAAATCCGAATGTTGATGCGGAGCCTGATCCTTTACCGTTTCCTGAAACAATTTTGTTGATGATTTAGAATGTTTTTCTTGAAAGGAGGTGATAAATATGGAAAACCGGACGAAACAACAATGGCAGGTTCCGACACTCGAAACGCTGGACGTAAGCGAAACGATGTACGGTAAAGGTACAACGAACATCGACTTCGTTACAACGGATGACATGGACATCACGCAACCAAGTTAAGCTCATCTTCATCCTCCTCTTTCTTGCCCTTATACAATCCATTACGGATTGTATAAGGGTTTATTCTCTTTACCATGAAAGGCGGTAACCGACCATGATATCTGCCGTACAACAAACGGTTTATCAAGCATTCGGGATGCGGTTGTCGAGCGGGATCCCTCTGCCCGAACTACCGGTATCGGACGATACGGGAGAACACGCGAGTGCGGATATTGTCATTGAAACGGCCGAGCCTACACGATTATGGGATGAACTGGAGAAGGGCGGCAACAATTTTGTGCGCAAAGGCAACAGGTTCTTGTTCCTCATACCGGAAACCGCCGTCTTTTGCATTGAGAACGGGTTTAAAATCACCGTTTGTCCGCTTCCGGGGGCTGATGAGGAGAAGGTGCGCGTCTATTTGTTGGGTACATGCATGGGCGCACTGTTGATGACACGAAAGGTGCTTCCACTGCACGGAAGCGCGGTCGAGATCGACGGCAAAGCCTATGCGTTCGTTGGCGATTCGGGGGCCGGGAAATCGACGCTGGCCGCGGCATTTGTAAGCATGGGCCATCTGCTTGTCAGCGACGATGTTATTGCGGTTACCCTTGCACATGGCGACGGACTGCCCATTGTCATGCCATCTTACCCGCAGCAAAAGCTGTGGCAGGAAAGCATCGATCATCTTGGTATGCAATCCGAACGCTTCCGTCCGGTTTACCGGGAAACGACGAAATATGCCGTGCCGGTGCCTTCCGAATTTTGTTCCGAACCCGTGCCGCTGGCGGGGGTGTTTGAGCTCGTGAAATCGGGACGGGATACGATCGGAGTCAGACGTTTGCCTAACCTGGAGCGGCTGCGTATGATGCTGCTTCATACGTACAGAAATATGCTCATTCGCCGGCTTGGATTGGAGCAGTGGCATTTTAAAATCTCCACAGCCGTCGCCGATGCAGTTGAGGTCTATCAACTGCAAAGGCCGATGGAAGGATTTACGGCTCATCAACTGGCATCCGCCATCATCCGTACCGTTGAAAAGGAGAGCAGATGAGATGACGAATTTGTATCTGGTGGAACATGCGGTTGTTCAGGCGGAGGGCTACATTGTCAGCGACATGAACGGGGAGAAGGTCATGATGAGCGTCGATACCGGCAAATACTACAATCTCGGCAGGATAGGCGGCAGGATTTGGGAGCTTATCGCTTGGCCGACCACGGTAAACCGGCTGGTCGACACGCTCACGTCGGAATATGACGTGGAGCGGCCGGTATGTGAGGAGCAGGTTTCCGGTTTCCTACAGAGCATGCACAAGGAAGCTCTGATTGAGGTTATAAACCTTGAAGCGTAAGGTAACCAATTTTATGGCATTGCCTGCACAAAAAAAGCGGCTGATGCTGGAAGCGCTCGTCTATTTGGGGTGGGCGCGTATATTGAAAGCCCTGCCGTTCTCCAGGATCGCTCCTTCTTTGGGGAAGCGCATGATGGAAACGCCGCTGGAACACGAACCGTCGAACGAAAGACTGATCGGCCAGATCTCGCAGGCGGTCCGGGTCATGAGCCGACACACG
>JAQBPQ010000206.1 GCA_028287445.1 Cohnella sp. | reverse complement strand
TGTTTTTTCATTCTGATTTCCCCGCTTTCTATTTTCCTCTTACTTCCATATTACCCTGAAGGCCAGCGTAGCGAATCCGCTTGCGGGCGGGAAAAAGGCTGGACGAAAGTCCAGTTAAAAACTAGATGATTTTCGATGCAAAGTTTACAAGTTCGATACAAGTCGAGCAATTTGAGATACATTTCCGGCGATGGTCACTGCCTCGTCCCCCGGTGAGGACGGAGGCAAACCCGCCGTCACGACTTACTTGGTGGCGGTAAAATGAAGTTAAGTTGAACAAAGAGCGGCTCCATAGCGGAGCCGCTCTTTGTTGTATGGAGTGATCCGATTAGTCCGAAAGAGATGATTTTTGTCGAACGAGAAGCCGGTAACACAGAATCGCTGCCCAGGTTAATCCCGCCATCACAATGCCCATTGGAACCGCAGTAGCGGTACCGGCTATGCCCACTAATGGAGCGACAATGCCTCCGAATATGAACGATAAGACACCGAGGAGTGCGGCTGCGCTGCCTGCTGATTGCCCGTAACTTTGCATGGCCATGGAGAAACCTGTGGTGGTCACCAAACCGACACTGGAAACGGCCAGAAACAAAGAGGGAAGAATGACCGGCAACCCCGCGCCACTCCAAATACCGACGAGTAAAGCGAGACCTCCTGTCGCGGCCATCCCGAGTCCCACTGTGAACAGCCTGATTTCTCCGAAACGCCCCGCGGTACGCCCCGTAAACTGACCGACCGTCACAATTCCGATCGCGTTCATGGCAAAAATGAGGCTGAACATCTGAGGCGATGCACCGTACAAATTCTGGAGCACGAACGGCGATCCCGCTATGTAGGCAAACATCGCTGCCATCACAAAACCTTGCGAAAGAGCGAGTCCGACAAATCGCCGATCCCTCAGCAGGATTCCGAAATCCGCAACCGTCCTCCCCCATCCGCCAGTGGACCTGCGTTCCGCCGTCAGAGTGTCGTTCAGCCCAAGCAGCACAGCAAGGAACATCACCGATCCAACCCCGGCCAATACGAGAAACACCCCTCTCCACGACATAAACTGGAGCAGTTGCCCGCCCACAATCGGTGCAAATATAGGCGCAGAACCATTGACCAACATGAGTGCGGCCGTAAATCTGGTGAGTTCGGTTCCCGAATATAGATCGCGGGTCATGGCACGGGAAATGACGATTCCTGCCGCTCCGGACACTCCCTGGAGGAAACGAAACACAATTAATGTCTCGATGGAAGGCTCCCATGCACAGAACAGCGAGGACATAATATAAACAACCAAGCCGATAAGCAGCGGAATCCTCCGGCCTTTCTGGTCACTCACCGGTCCTGCGACCAGCTGCCCAAGTGCGAGCCCGATGAGACAAGCGGTGAGACTAAGTTGAACCATCGAAGCGCTCGTGTGCAGATCGTTCTCTATCACTGGAAATGCCGGCAAATACATGTCGATGGACAAGGGACCGAATGCGGTGAGCGAGCCTAAAATGAGGATCATCATGATCCTGCGGGATGGAACCGATTGCGAGGAAGTCAAAGTTTCACTCATCCCGGCCTCAGGTGGATTTCAATTCCCGTCGGATCGTGGAAAACAACCGAACCTTCCTCCTCCCGGATCGGTACAGCTGCCTCGTTCAGACGCGCCACAACCTCCATCATTGCTTCTGCCGTGGGCACCATGATTTCATAAAACGCCAAACCTGCGGCATTGTCGGGAGAGAGCTGGGCACCGACGCCCGCCCATGTGTTCAAGCCGATATGGTGATGATAACCTCCGGCTGCTACGAACAAGGCGGCATTCCCCATTTGCGCCATGACATCAAAGCCAAGTACCTCTTCGTAAAAATGTTTTGTCGCCGCCAGATCCGATACGTGCAAGTGGATATGCCCCATCGTGGTGGCGGCCGGCAGCCCATTCCACGGTGTGTCAGCCGCCTCCAACAGCAAGCCGTCCCAATCGATCGGGTCGACAGCCATGCGAACGTGGCCGACCGCGTCATAACCCCAGGTTTCTCTAGGGCGGTCGACGTAGATTTCAATGCCGTTATGGTCCGGATCGGCAATATAAAGCGCCTCGCTCACGAGATGATCCGCCTGACCGACATGGATGCCCGTCCGGATCAAATTGCGCAAAACGACTCCTAACGAACGCCTGTCCGGCACCAAAATGGCGTAGTGGTACAATCCAGCCGCCGATTTCCGGGGAGGAACGACTGCACCGGCAATCTCCTGAATTCGCACGAGCGCGCGTTTCCCGTCCGCCGTCAAATCCGCTGTACCATCCCTTTCGTCCAGAACCTTAAACCCGACGACATCGCTGTAAAAACGGATCGACCGCTGAAGGTCGCTTACTCTTAGTTTCACCAGCCCGATATTTGTGTCCGGATGAATACGGTCCGCCATGTCCCTCTTCCTTTCTCCATCGCTATACCCCGATAAATGGAATTTATGCGCGATGATCGTCCGTTAGCCAATTTCCATAAAATCTTAAAAAAGGAGCCTGTTGATTATGTTCAACAGGCTCGTGATGCTATTACATGGTCAGCCACTTTTTGAACATGTGTTTGGTCGTGTCTTTGTTGATCGCTGCGATCGAAGTCGTTAATGGGATGCCTTTGGGGCAGGAACGCACGCAGTTTTGCGAGTTGCCGCATCCCTCGATGCCGCCGTCGTCCATCAAAGCCTCCAGCCGTTCATGCTCGTTCATTTCGCCCGTAGGGTGAGCGTTAAAAAGACGAACTTGAGAGATCGCCGCCGGCCCGATGAAGGAGTTGCGCTCATTTACGTTCGGACAAGCCTCGAGGCACACGCCACAGGTCATGCATTTGGACAGCTCATACGCCCATTGGCGTTTCGTTTCCGCCATCCGTGGCCCCGGCCCGAGATCGTAGGTGCCGTCGATCGGAATCCATGCTTTCACTTTCTTCAAAGCCTGGAACATCCGCTCGCGATTGATGACCAGGTCGCGAACGACCGGGAAAGTCGACATCGGCTCGAGCCGGATCGGCTGTTCCAACTTGTCCACGAGCGCGGAGCACGCCTGGCGCGGTTTGCCGTTGATGACCATCGAACAGGCGCCGCATACTTCTTCGAGACAGTTGGATTCCCAGCATACCGGAGCGGTTTTGCCGCCGTCGGCCTTGACCGGGTTTCTCTGAATCTCCATCAAAGCGCTGATCACGTTCATGTTCGGACGGTACGGAACTTCGAACTCCTCGGTGTAAGGAGCGGACTCCGGGCGTTCCCGGCGCGTGATGATAAACTTAACGGTGCGTTGTTTGGTTGCCGTTTCCGCCATGACTTAACCCTCCTTTTTCTTATCAGTGGAGTAGTCGCGAATCCGCGGCTTGATCAGGGAGACGTCTACTTCCTCGTAGGAAATTTGCGGGCCTTCCGCCGTCCACGTCGCTTTGGTTGTCTTCAAGAATTGTTCGTCGATGCGGTCCGGGAAATCGGGTTTGTAATGCGCGCCGCGGCTTTCGTTGCGCATCAAGGCACCTACCGTCATCGCTTCCGACAGCTCCATCATGTTCCACAATTGGCGGGTAAAGGCGACGCCGGCATTGTTCCAACGAGCGGTGTCGTTGATGTTGATGTTCTTGTAGCGCTGCTTCAGTTCCTTAATCTTGCCGATGGTCTGCTCAAGCTTATCGTTGTAACGCACGACCGTCATGTTGTTCGTCATCCACTCGCCCAGTTCCTTATGCAGCACGTAGGCGTTCTCGGTGCCGTTCATGGCCAGAATGGACTCATATTTATCGGCCTGACGCTTGCTTTCTCGATCGAACACGCTCTCCGATACGTCTTCCGCAGACTTCTTCAAACCTTTGATATATTCGATCGCTTTCGGCCCTGTTATCATGCCGCCGAAGATGGCGGAAAGCAACGAGTTCGCCCCCAGACGGTTGGCACCGTGATATTGATATTCGCATTCGCCGCAAGCGAACAGTCCCGGAATGTTGGTCATCTGATTGTAGTCGACCCATATACCGCCCATGGAATAGTGAACGGCAGGGAAAATTTTCATCGGGATTTTTCGCGGGTCGTCGCCCATGAATTTCTCGTAAATCTCGATGATCCCGCCCAGCTTAACGTCGAGCTCTTTGGGGTCTTTGTGAGACAGGTCGAGATACACCATGTTCTCTCCGTTGATGCCCAGCTTCTGGTCGACGCAGACGTTGAAAATTTCCCGTGTTGCGATATCGCGCGGTACCAGGTTGCCGTATGCCGGATATTTCTCTTCCAAGAAGTACCAAGGTTTGCCGTCCTTATAGGTCCAGATCCGTCCACCCTCGCCGCGAGCCGATTCACTCATGAGACGAAGCTTGTCGTCGCCCGGAATGGCCGTCGGGTGAATCTGAATGAACTCGCCGTTGGCGTAATGCACGCCTTGTTGGTAAACGGCGCTCGCTGCGGTTCCCGTATTGATGACGGAATTCGTCGTTTTGCCGAAAATGATACCGGGACCGCCCGATGCCAGAATCACCGCATCGGATTTGAACGTCGTCACTTCCATCGAACGCAGATCTTGCGCGGTCACGCCGCGGCAAACGCCATCGTCGTCAATGACAATGGACATGAACTCCCAATGCTCGAATTTCTGCACGAGACCGGCCGCTTCCCAGCGGCGAACTTGCTCGTCCAACGCATAAAGCAGCTGCTGCCCCGTCGTGGCGCCGGCAAATGCCGTGCGGTGGTACTGCGTACCGCCGAACCGGCGGAAGTCGAGTAAACCCTCCGGCGTACGGTTGAACATAACGCCCATCCGGTCCATCAAGTGGATGATGCCCGGCGCTGCCTCGCACATCGCCTTTACCGGCGGTTGGTTGGCCAAGAAGTCGCCGCCGTAAACCGTATCGTCAAAATGCTCCCAAGGGGAGTCGCCTTCGCCTTTCGTATTAACCGCACCGTTGATGCCGCCTTGGGCGCACACGGAGTGCGACCGCTTAACCGGCACGACCGAGAACAGATCGACCCGCATCCCCGATTCTGCCGCTTTAACTGCAGCCATCAGACCGGCAAGGCCTCCGCCTATGATGATTATTTTGTTGTTAGCCATGCTGATAAACCCCCTTAACCGAACGTGGCCGTGCTGATTGCCGCTGCAGCTGCCGACGGCGCGAACTCGGCACCGCGGAATGCGAAGAGCGACAGAAGGAACAGTACAGATACGATCACGAAGATGCCGATGCAAATATTCGAGGACACCCGCTGAGCGCGAGGACCCACCGTGATCCCCCAACTGACGAGGAACGACCATAGACCGTTGGAGAAGTGGAATACAGCTGCGATAACCGCAATGAAATAAATAGCGAAATAAACGGGCTGGTTCACAATTTCGTGCATGTGGCTTCCGAGTTGCTCATACGTCGTGTTGCCCAAAGCGACCTGCACACGGGTATTCCAAACGTGCCAGAACACGAAAATTAAGGTGATTACCCCCGAGATCCGCTGCAGCGCGAATGCCCAGTTGCGTCCGTAGCTAAAACGGCCGGTATTCAGATTCGACTGGTACGCGATATACAGCCCGTACACTCCGTGGAACAGGATCGGCAGCCAGATGATGAACAATTCGATAAAAAATACGAGTGGCAGCTTGTGGATTCCATGGACCGCGTCCACGAACCCCTGTTGCCCTCCCTCGAAAGCGGAGTAGTTCGTCAGGGCATGCTCAATGAAAAAAAGCCCCAGCGGAATGACCCCAAGCAGCGAGTGCAGCTTGCGCGGCAAGTACGAATTTCCACTCATGTCGTTGTGCGATCTCCTTTCGCGTCCGAACGGTTGACGATGGAATAAATTTAATCTTTCCCATAATGCGTCACCGATTTCTCACCGCTTTTAAGGTTACTCTATTTTCGCTTATAATGGTACTGCTTATTATTCATAAATTGTTATAACTATTCTGCATATGAGAGGGGATCAGAATGCTGGAAGATATGCGATTGTTTGCCACTGTGGTTGAGCATACTAGCCTAAACAAAGCCGCAGAAAGACTCAACGTATCGCAGCCCGCACTGTCTCGCCGTATCGCCCGAATGGAATCCGAACTGGGCGTCCAACTGTTCCGGCGTATCGGCAAACGGCTTGAGCTGACTGCGGCTGGACAGTTAACCTATGAGTTCGCACTGGAGTTGCGACGGTTTCACGGGGCGTACTTACAGAAGCTGAACGCTTTCAAAAGCGACGAATCCCCCATGGTGACGATCGGCGCCAGCCTGACCACGCTTCAGACGACGCTGCCCGATTGGATCAAGGCCATGACGGAGAGACACCCGAGTCTGGAAATCAAGGCCGTAACCGGCAAATCGCATGAAATCGCCACGTTGGTCAAGGAGCGCAGGGTCGATTTCGGACTGGTCGCCTCTGCGGTGGACGACGATCCTTCTATTACCAGTTTACCCTTGTTCGACGATCATCTCATGCTCGTGCTCCCGCGGACATCATTTATATTGGAAAAAACACAATTCGAGATGTCCGATCTGAACGGGTTGCCGATGATTCTTTTTGCGCCCGGAACCTGGTATCGAACGCTGACGGACGAGCTGTTTCGGCGTCACGGCGTGAAGCCCAACGTCCAAATGGAAATCGACTCTTTCGAAGCGATCGTCCGGTTGTTGTCCCCTTGCCGGGCGGGTACGCTGCTTCCCAGATCGTATGTGCGCCAGCAGTTGTTGGAGGATAACGATCTTTACGTGGTCCGGGTTCGCGATCTGGAACAGACGAAACGGACAACCTCGCTCATTCACGGCGATCCGGCTTGGCTGACCCCGCCTATCCGTTACCTGATTGAGGAAACGACCGCCCATTTCGCACGGGGGACACAACTGGCCAAGGACTCGCCTTGAAGCGGGTTTGCGCTGGGATGGAAGGACTTTCCGGTAGGCTCGAACGGAATCGTATGGTATTCTCATTGGCGAACGATACCGGCCAAAACCCGAAAGGGTGCGGGGGAACATTTTCATTGTGCGTCTTCTTACGCACTAGGGGTGAATCGCATGGCGTCATGCGTAGGGTTGCGCTCCCAGCCCGAACCCGACAGCTAACCTCGCCGGCCTATTAAAAGGAGGTTCTTGTTTCTTGAAGACTTGGAATTGGAAGAAGGCGGGTCTCCGTTACGCCTCATTGGTTCTCGGAGGCGCATTGCTGCTTCCCGGGCTAACCGCTCAAGCTGCTGCGCCCTACACCGCTTCAGACAACGACACGTTCTGGCTGTTGTCCAAAAAGTTTCACATCCCCGTTCAACAGTTGATCCATGCGAATCCGAAGGTAAAACCCCGAAACATTTACGCGGGTTTGAAGCTGAACATTCCTTCCGGTTCGGTGAAGGCCATGGCGGCGCCATCTGTAACGGCGCAATCCGTCACGACGATGGCCGGTCAATCTCTCTCTTTCTCGAAAGTGTTGGAGGTGAAAGCGACGGCTTATTCCGACGCTCCGGAGGAGAACGGCTGGGGACCCGTAGACTACTTCGGCAATCGGCTGAAGTTGGGCACCATCGCCGTCGACCCAAGAGTCATCCCGTTCGGCACCAAAGTTTACATCACCGGCTACGAGTTTAACGGCCTGCCGAAGGGCGGCATGGTCGCGACGGCGACAGATTCCGGCAGCGCCATCAAGGGCAACCGGATCGACGTTTTCATCCCTGGTTCCCGTGCCTACGTGAACAACTTCGGGTTCCAAAACGTAAAGGTTTACGTACTCAAATAAAACCATCCCGCTAAAAGGAACCCCAAAAAGCTCCCCGAAGCTCCCTTCGGGGAGCTTTTTGCTTACGTCAAGTTGCCCTGAACCCGCTAGGGCAGCGGGACAGCACGACGTTCCGGTGTCCCTAGCAGTTCCGGGAGCGTCACCAGCCGGTAGTTATGCTG
>JAQBPQ010000159.1 GCA_028287445.1 Cohnella sp. | reverse complement strand
GGCAGCGGGAAATCGACCCTAATGGCCTGCCTGGCCGGCTTGGATGTCCCGGATGGCGGGCATGTCGAGCTGCTCGGCAAAAGAATAACCCGAATATCCGAATCGGAACGTTCGGCGGTTCGTGCTGCCGAAATGGGCATCCTGCTGCAATCCGGCAATTTATTTTCTCATTTGACGGTGGAGGAGAACATCAGGCTGCAGATGCAGATGGCCGGGAAAAGCGATCCCAACAAGCTGCTGCAGCTGCTTGGGCTCGTCGGTCTCGAGCATCGCGCAGGCTCCAATTCGTCTCAGCTCTCCGGCGGCGAATCGGTTCGTGCCGGATTGGCGGTTGCGCTGTCCACGGATCCGCATATTTTGTTTGCGGACGAACCGACAGGCGAAGTGGATGGGGAAACCGAGCAGCAGATTTTACAATTGTTCGACGAACGGCGCAAACAAGGCGGGGCTACCTTGGTCGTGACGCACAGCGAGGAACTGGCCAAGTTCGCCGACCGCGTCGTTCATCTGGAAGACGGGAGGGTGATCGCATGACGACTCTCGTTGATGCTCGAGATATCGGATGTACGTACGATAATGGCAGCAGCCCGATTGTTGCACTGGAATCCGCCACTTGCCAGGTGAAGCCTGGCGATCGGATCGCGTTGGTTGGACAATCCGGCAGCGGCAAATCGACTTTGCTTCAACTGCTGGGAGGACTCGAAACCCCGACGAAAGGTGAAATTGCTTGGCCTGCGTTAGGGGATCGGGACGATCTTCGTCCAATGAAAGTCGGGTTTGTTTTTCAGATGCAAAGTTTGCTCGCGCCACTGTCGGTTGTGGAAAATGTCGAGCTCCCTTTGTTGCTGGCCCAAACGAATCGCGGGCAAGCTCGGAAGACTGCGTATGAAGAGTTGGAACGAATCGGGCTGCGGCATTTGGCGGACAAACTGCCGGAGGAATTGTCCGGGGGCCAGGCGCAGCGGGTGGCGTTTGCACGTGTGATGGCGACCCGGCCGCAGTTGATTCTGGCGGATGAACCGACGGGACAGCTCGATCACCCGACGGCCCACCACTTGTTTGAAGTGCTGTTTGAAGCGTTGGCCGGATCGGACACTGCATTGGTTGTGGCAACCCATGATCGCAAAGTCGCCGAACGGTTTGATACCCTGTGGACGATGAAACAGGGCAGACTGGAGGCGAATGCGTCATGAGCATGCTGTCGATATGGACAAGAGGCCTGTTGAAGCGCCGGGTTGGCCGTCTGATCGGAGCCATTATCGGCGTTGCTTTAACCGTTTCCTTACTTTCGTCTCTGGGAAGCTTTATTGCCGACAGCGATGCCAAAATGACCACCAAAGCGGTTGAATCCATTCCGGTTGATTGGCAAATTCTTCTGAACCCGGGTGCGGATTTGGCTGCGGTGAAAAAGGCCGTAGCGGATACGACCCCGTATACGGATATGTATCAAGTCGGTTACGCGGATGTGTCCGGTTTCGTCGCCACCACGGCAGGAACGACACAAACAACCGGTACCGGTAAAGTTGTGGGTGTTCCATCGGACCATCGCAAATTTATGCAATCCGAAGTGCGGTCCCTTCTCGGCAATACGGAAGGGGTGCTCGTTGCCCAGCAAACCGCAGCCAATCTTCATGTAACGGTCGGAGATACCGTCACCGTCCAACGTGTGGGCTTGCCGCCGGTAGATGTGAAAATCGATGGTGTCGTGGATCTTCCGCAGGCGGATTCGCTGTTTCAAGCCGTTGGAATGCCCAAAGGCACCGCGGCTCAGGCTCCACCGGATAATGTGCTTCTGATTCCGGATCAACTGTTTCATCAAACGTTTGATCCTCAAGCCAAGAATCGTCCGGACACGGTAAAAACCCAATTGCACGTCAAGATATCGCATCCGTTGCCCTCGGACCCCAGCTCGGCTTACGATCTCGTCCTGAAAATGGCGAATCACGTAGAAGCAGGCCTTGCGGGCAGCGGAGTAGTCGGCGATAATCTTGGTGCCCGTCTGGACGGTGTGCGGGATGATGCGATATACTCCCGAACGGTATTCCTGTTCCTCGGACTTCCGGGAGCCATCTTGGCGATGCTGCTCACGACGTCCATCGCGGCTTCGGGCGCAGGACGGCGCCGTCAAGAACAGGCGCTGCTGCGTACTCGCGGGGCAACCCTCTCCCAAATCGTCGCGCTTCAAGGTGCAGAAGCCATTCTGATCGCGATCGGCGGGATCGTGTTGGGCATTCTCTTTGCTTTCGTCACATCCCAATCCATCGCTTCCATTCACATGGTATGGAATGGGACGACGATCCTGTGGACGGTCATTTCGTCTTTGGCCGGTCTGTTGCTATCCGTCTATTCCGTTGTTTATCCCGCATGGAAGGATGCCAAAAAATCGACGGTTGCCGATGCCAAAACGAATGTGGGCCGTGCGAGAAAGCCTCTTTGGCGGGTTATGTATCTCGATTTGATCTTACTGGCCATTTCCGCCTTGTTCTTCTGGAGAGCGGCAAGTACCGGGTATCAACTGGTCTTGGCTCCAGAAGGTGTGCCGAAAACGTCCATTCATTACGAACAATTTATCGCGCCTCTCGGTTTATGGGTGGGCGGGGCCTTGTTCTTCTTGAGAATTTGGTCGCTGCTGTTGGAACAGGGAGGCAACCGGCTGTCGTTTCTTTTTCGGCCGCTTGCCGGCGGACTGTCTCATGTCGTCTCCGCTTCCTTGTCTCGGCAGCGTTCGTTAATCGCACGGGGATTGATCCTGGTAGCACTGGCGTTTTCGTTTGCGGTATCCACATCGGTCTTCAACGCCACGTATAACGGACAAGCCCGTGTCGATGCGGAGCTCACCAACGGCTCGGATATCACGATTACAGGTACAACGACGGCTTCACCCGACACCAAAATACCCGAATTAAAAAAAATACCCGGCGTGAAGGACATCCAATCGATGCAGCATCGGTTTGCCTTTGTCGGGAACGACTTGCAAGATATATACGGCATTGATGCTCAACATGTCGGCCAAGTGACCACAATGTCGAATTCCTATTTCGGCAACAACAATGCGAAGCAAATGCTGTCCGATTTGGCCAAGACGACGGACGGCGTTCTGGTGTCGCAAGAGACGATCACCGACTTCCAGCTGAAGCCGGGCGATCTGGTCAACCTTCGCCTGCAAAATGTGAAGGATCACCAGTACCATGTCGTTCCATTCCATTTGGTTGGCATGGTCAGGGAGTTCCCAACGGCTCCCAAGGACTCCTTCCTGATTGTGAATTCCGCTTATATCGCCCAGCAAACAGGGAGTGGCGCAGCGGAAATTGTGATGGTTCGTGCGTCTGGAAATCCGGTTGATCTGGCCAAACAAGTGGAGAAGATTGCATCCCCTCTGACAGGAGCATCGGTTACCGAGGTCGGCTCCGTACAGAAGACGATCAGTTCAAGCCTCACGGCCGTCAGCTTGCAGGGTCTGTCCAAGCTGGAGATCGGATATTCGATTCTTCTGGCGGCCGGCTTTACCGGGTTGATTTTGGCGCTCGGCCTAACCGAAAGACGCCGAACCTTCGCGATTCTTTCGGCGCTGGGCGGAAGGAAGAAGCATCTCGGCTCGTTCATTTGGAGTGAAGGGCTGCTGATGTTGGTCGGAGGGGCTGTATCGGGCATTATATTAGGCTTTGGAATCGCCCAGATGTTCGTCAAAGTGCTGACGGGGGTATTCGATCCGCCGCCTGAGTCTCTTGTTATTCCGTTTAGCTATTTAATCGTGTTAATCATTACGGCGGTTCTTTCGATGATTATTGCGGTAATGGGGATTCGCAGCATCTCTCAACGGCAAGTGGTCAAATCTTTGCGTAATCCGAATTTATATTTCTAACTTCAGCTTACCGAAGGAAAGAGCGGCCGAGGCCGCTCTTTTTTGTTTCAAATATAGCCGGCCCACTCGATGTGAAGAGGATCCCGCGAGTCTTGTTCGATGTTCTCTTCACCCTCTTCCGGCGAGGTTTCTGGTTGTTCCGGGATCGTATCTGTTTCTTGGATTTCCATGCCATCATCTCCTTGGTGTTAAATCTGCTCCAACTCTTAGTATGTGCCGATTGCCGGTTTTCAAAACCACCCTATAAAGGGAACAGATGAAGAATGGACCGGAATCGTCGGCCATCGGCTTTGAAGTTCCGAATCAGCCGTTTCAGAGGAGAATATTCCGAATAGATGGGCGGTGCATCTTTCTGCAGAGTGATGAAGGGGAATTCGAGAAAGGGATGGAAGAAAAATGAAGCGAGTTCTTCTTCGCCGTATTGACGCATTTCCTCGCTGATCCGTTGAACGTCCTGGTCCACGGACGCGCCGTTTACATAACCCAGCGGTGTCGGTACATAAAACGTTCCTCTGGAAAATGGCGTGGCCGGAGCACGGTAGGTGATCGTTCGGCTGCGAGGATCTGCTGGATTATCTTCATAAATGAGCCGGTTGCAAGCTTCTAGGATGCTTCGCTGTGTCGGCGATGCTGTGTAATGGGGAGTTTCGAACCAATCGGGGCGTAAGCCGGCAGCATGAAATTGGGTGAGTGCCATAGTAAGCCGACGGTACGCGTAGGACTGTGTAAATTTTGTATGGTTGGTCAAGGTGTCCCTCACATCGTCGGGCGGGCAATTCGCAGTGCAGTCGGCTTCGTAAAATTCATTTCCTTCGCCGCTTACCGACTGAGCGAATTGGTGGGTACAACCATGAATGCCGAGAGATGCGCCACGCGCAGCCAACGCGCGCAGCATGCGGAGATATCCGACCGATACCGGATCGGATACGTCCGCCATCGACCGGTCGATACCTCGGCTTGGGTCGACAAAACGGGGAATAACGGCTACCTGAAACGGGACACCTTGCCGATATAGATGATCTGTGACGGCAACCAATTTCACCTGATTTTCCGCAGTTTCGTAATATCCTCCCGGACCGACGTCTTCGAGACGTATCAAAGCGATTTTCATCCTCAACCCATCTCCTCGAACCCTAATTTCCTCTCTATTTTTCATACTCGTTCTATGTGAAAGTGTATACTGGGATTAAAGGATTTTATGGGGGAGGCGAATGGATGAGTTCTACAGAATGGGTGGATGCCGGATCGCTGGGGGAACTGAAAAGCCAAGGCTCCAAAGTGGTGAAAGGCGGGGTAGCGGTCTTTTATCATGAAGACCAGGTGTACGCGGTGGACAATCGGTGCCCGCACTTAGGATTTCCGCTCCATTTGGGAAGCGTTTGCGACGGGATTCTAACCTGTCACTGGCATCATGCACGGTTTGATGTGTGCAGCGGAGGCACACTGGATCCTTGGGCGGACGATGTTCCTGCTTACGATGTCAAACTCGAAGGCGATCACATATGGGTGAATGCCAAACCTAGACAATCCGATAATACGGCGAAGTTGAAACACCGGCTGCGGGAAGGATTAGAGCAAAACATCGGCATCGTAATGGCTAAAGCCGTTGTTGGCCTGGTTGAATCCGGCTTGCCGGCAGACGACATTGTCCGGGTCGGGATAACCTTCGGTACGGGACAAGGCAACGGATGGGGAGCCGGACTGACGATCTTGACCGCCATGCGGAAGGTCATCCCGAAACTGGATAAAACGGGCCAAATTCTGGCCTTATATCATGGTCTCCTACAGGTCGCCCGTGCCAGCAGCGGACACGCTCCCAGACATCTGCTCGGTGCGCTGCCGTCCCCCGATCCCAAGGACGAACGGCTCATCCAATGGTATCGGAACTGCATAGAAGTGAGGGATACGCAGGGTGCCGAGAAAGTGCTCCAAACCGCCATCCAGAGCGGAATGTCGCCCGAACGGCTTGCGGATATGATGCTGATTTCCGTCACCGATCATTTTTACTTGGACGGCGGTCACACGTTTGATTTTCATAACAAAGCATTCGAGGCGCTGCAGCTGTTCGGGTCCGAATCCGCTCCAACCATCTTAGCTTCGCTGGTTCCGATGATGGGCGGACCGACGCGCAGCGAGGAGCTGCATCATTGGCAGACGCCGGTCAATCTGGTGACTCCGCTTAAACAAGCATTCGAACGGCTTGCCAATTCATCCTTGTCCCCGCAAAGGGTCGACTTGGATGAGCAAGCGTTTGTTGAACAAGTGCTGTGCGACCGGCCGCTGGAAACGGTGGAGAAGCTAACGGAGCTTCTGCTGGGAGGCGCTGAACCGTCCCGTCTTGCGCAGTTGATTTCCGTAGCCGCGGCGGAAAGGATCCTGAGGTTCCATACGCAGAACGAGTTCGGGGACTGGGTGGCGGTACTTCATACGTTCACTTATGCTCATGCGGTGCATGAACGACTGCTCACATCGGAAGAGCCACTGCTTAATCGGGCTCTATATTACACCGTAGTCGCGGTGTATCATGATCGGTTTCTGAACGTTCCAAGGGCGCCAAAACCGGGAGCAGGTGACCGTAACGGGAAGGAATATCCGCTGGAAGAGCTGCTGGAGTTAATGGATCGGAGACAGCAGGTGGATGAAGCCGCTCATTGGGTGGCCGATTATCTGCATGCCAAACAAGACCCGGATGCTCTGTTGAATACGCTTGGCCACAGTTTTCTTCGAGAAGATGCGGAGTTTCATACTTTTCAAATGTTTGAGGCTGCCGTATCCGAGCATGATCGTTGGCGGGGACGGTCGGACGCTTTCGCGGAACATGCGAAGGAGACCCTTCTGCTGGCCTGCACACGGTATCTGGCTGCTCATGCACCCACCGCACGCGAGGTACCGCATACGGCACGGATCGCTTGGCGTTTGTATCGCGGGGAGCGGTTGTTCGAGGACGCTTGAGCCATAGTGGTCATTTATGTTTTTATGAGTAAATAAGATAAGGGAAGGAAGCACCCGGCCATCATCAGGATGACGATCCCGGCCGGTTTGTTTCCTTCTTTCCATGTCTTTTTGAACAACAGGAACGTATAGTACGTCAAATACAAGGAAATACCCATCATGACCAAAGGCAATGAAATCAACCTCTCCCTTGTTGTTGGGGCCGGGCCGGGTCCAATTGTTTGCCGAACATTTCGATTCGAATATCGAAATCAACGTTGACTTTGGCCCTGCTGTATCGATCTTCCCAATGGTAGGCCTCGAATTCCCTAAGCGTCCAAAACTTCATCCTAGCCGCGTTATACCAGAGGAATGGTTCCGCTTCATATTGGCGTTGTGTTTTTTGGACCAGTTGCATGGCTTTGCTTTGCATGATTTCTTCGAGTGATGCCTTCAGCACCTTCTGTTTATGAGTGTCCCTCGGGTAATCGATCAGACTGGGGATCGAGAGAACTTGGCAGATGAGCGGGACGTTCACATTCACAACGGGCGGATCTTGTTTCACGTCCACCTTGATTTGGGTGTTGCCCCGTCTTACCAAACGTACGGTATACCGGTATTTGCTGTTCAAGGGATCCGCATAAGAGGCGACGATGGTATGAGCCAGCGCTCTGCGCCTCAACACCAACGCGTATCGTGTTTCTTCCCCGGTCAATTTACCGATCATCCTGCCGTTTTTGAACACCGCGGAACCGATCATTTGTACGGGATCCCCGCCTTTCTGAGGCACTTGTCCCGCTAAATAGTTATCCTCGTTCGGAGATCCTCGTTGGTCGTATTTCTGTGTCGTGGCGTAAATCGCCAAATACAGTTCTCCTGCAACCCTCGAATAGTAGCGATTAAGCGTGGAATACGGAACTTCTCCCGTTTCCCGCCATCTCTGCGTCATGAAGGCGTAATATTTGTGCGGACGGGTTTCCATTTTGGGCTTGTTGTTTTTAATAAACTCGGATGCATTTTCCGGCGATATGATCAGATTGATTTCCCGTCTCAGCTCGGGGTCACGCAGCGAAGTGCCGATGATGTGTTGAAATTCACTGGTTACCGCTAATTTTTCACCCACAATAATGGTCCGCAAATGCCCGAAGTTGACCCGACGGCTGACGACGCTATTCGCCAATTCCTTGGCCGAAATAATATCCGGTACGACAAAAGATATGGAATCGCTCGGAGGTTCGTTTGGGGCTTCGCCTTTATTCGTTGAACCAACTTGGGGATTCGCAATTTGGAAGGTTACGCTTAACAGATTGTCTGACGCCTTATCCAGACCAAGTGCAACGACGTAAGCTTGTTCTTCGAGCTCGAATTTGTCCCAGCATCCGGTGAGGAGAAATATCGGAAAGATGCACAACCAAACGATTTTTGCTATTCTCATGTCTGCAGTCTTCCTTTCCATCGGTCGATCAAGAAAAGCAGGAAAGGGAGTGCAATCAAAAAGATGGAGCTTAGGTTCAACAACCACTCCCGAATCACGTTCGTGACCACCACATTTTCGGGGAGTAATGCCAGCATGAAAATAAATCCCGTCATTGGCGGCAATAGGGGTTCGAATTCCTTCAGTCTGATGATTCTGCCGAATAGAAAAACGGTTAAATACAAGAGAATCGAAAATCGAACTACCGAAGAAATGACCCAAAAGAAGAAAAAGACGGCTTCCACGTTCGTTACGGATTGTCCGATTGCGGCTGTTCTGGCCAATTGATGAAAAGGGAAGAGCAACTGACGTACGGCTGGAAAATCGTATACCAAAACATACACTGCGCAGAAGAATGCGACTTGAAGGCACGCTACGGTAAACCCGACAATCGATGCGAAGCGAAAGTCTTTATATTGACGGACAAAAGGAAAAAAGGCAGCAAGGAGAATGATCTCCCCGAATACCGCACTATGCGCGGCGCTCTGCCGGATAATCTGGGGCATTCCCGGACCGGCAATTGGAAAAATATGCATCACATCACTGTCCTCCAGGACGAAAACTACCAAGAGCAGAATAACCACTTGAATATAAGGGAAAACGATCCAGGCCGTTCTTCCGATGGTTTCAAATCCCCGATTGGCGATGTAGAAGGACACCGCCAGCAGCATAAGCAGAAGATACGGGATCGGTGTGCGCTGGAAATACATCGCGTTCACGATATCAATGTAGCTCCGGGTATTGACCGCTGTGTCCATAAACACAATGACAAACATCGCCAAGCCGAGGACAAAGCCGATATACTTGCCTGTTAAAGCGAACAAAAGCTCCATCAAACCCAGTTTGTGTTTTTTAATCAGCAACAACAAGATCAAAAAAGGGATTCCAAGCATAAACATCGAAAAAATCGGAACCATCCACGCCGCGTTTTTGCCGAATTGAAAAAGAATGTCGGGTGTCGTGTCGGCGAACTTGATCCCAATGGAAAACATGACGATGGAAAGAAATTCTCGGGTGCCGATTTTACCGTCGGAAAGCTTGATCATGAGTTTGCATTCCCTTCCGGTTTGTTTCCCCTTTTCTTCAACTGAGGAGAGACATTAAACGGGCGCAGCCACATCTTAAATACGGGAGGACGTATGAGCAGATCTTTGGACGAACGCGTATAGGGCGCCAACGGGGACAGAAACGGCACATCGAACGACTTGAGCGAAACCAAATAAGCAAGAAACCCGGCCAAAAATAAAGCTATCCCATAAAAGCCCATGGCTGCGGCCGCAATCAAGACAATGAAACGCATGATCCGTATCCCAAAATTGAAACTGATTTCCGGGATGGCAAAAGAGGATAGGCCGGTGAGCGCAACAATGATAACCAGAATCGGGCTGACGATATTCGCATCCACTGCAGCATTACCGAGAATGAGCGCCCCGACGATTCCAATGGTTGGCCCGATTACCGTGGGAATTCGAACGCCGGCTTCCCTTACCAATTCGAAGGCGACCTCCATAATTAACACTTCAATAAGTGCAGGGAAAGGAACCCGTTCCCGAGTGGAGGCTATGGCCAGCAACAGATCCGTTTGGATCATTTCTTCATGAAAATTGCTGACGGCTATGTAGATCGATGGGGCCATCAGAGCCACGAACACCGCTAACAAGCGAACAAGTCGGACAAAATTTCCGTAAGGCCATCTCAAGTAATAATCTTCTGCCGTCTGGAACATGGACCAGAAGGTGACAGGCACAATCAATGCATGGGGGGAATTCTCCATCAGCAAAACCACGTGTCCTTCCGCCAAGAAGGAGCAGGCCCTGTCCGGACGCTCCGTCATCAAAGTAGAAGGAACCAGGGAATACGGTCTATCCTCGATGTACTCTTCCAGAACGGACAGATCGGCAATCATATGGGCTTTAATATTTTTGATTCTTTGCTTCACCCTCTTGACGAGTTCCGGGTCGGCCACATTATTGAGATACATGACGGAAACCTGCTTGGCCGTCATTTGTCCAACCGAGACCCATTCGCAAATGAGATGATGATCTTTGAGGTATTTTCGCATCAGGGAACGGTTGACCGCACTGGATTCCACGAATGCTTCTTTGGGTCCTCTTAATACATTTTCGACTTGGGGCGTGGTCACGGAGCGTGATTCAAACCCCGAATTGGTGAGAGATATCGCTGTGGAGAGCCCCTCCACCAGGAGGATACAACTGCCGTGAAGAAGATCTTGAATACCGTCTTCGAGTGTGGATATTTTTCTGCCGGTGGATGTGGTGAGTGTTTTTTTCAGCAGGGCTTGGGCAAGATCGTCTTCTTGGGTCAGATTGGCGGACGAGGTAAGCAAAGGATCCAAGATGTTTTTTTCG
>JAQBPQ010000132.1 GCA_028287445.1 Cohnella sp. | reverse complement strand
CTACCCTTATGAGCATCTGCTCGACATTGACCGGCTGATCGGGATACAACCGCCTTCTGAGGAGGCACGGTTTTCGGCCGGGGGAATGAAGATGAGCGAGTATGTTCCGTAGAGGAGCACGCGTTTGGATGGCTGGGACCTAGGAGGGCGGTGAATGGCTAAACTGGTTTTCAGTATTCTGATGGTCGTGATCTGGTGGATGCTGCATGCGCTGCAGATGGACGAGGAATTGGCTCTGGGAACGGTCCATGAAGCGAAGCGGGCAGTGGATCGCGCAGTACATGCGGCAGCCCAGCAGGTGGACCCAAAGAAACTCGAGTTGGGAATTCCGGCCTTGCAACAGGAAGAGGCTGAAGCAGCGGCTATAGCTTATTTACGGGAAAATTTGCGGCTCGACGCGGCGCTCGTGCCGTTGCCCGGGAGTTTTTTGCGGGAAGCCGTGAAGGTGGAGGAGTTCGCCGTCATCAATGACAATATGTTGTTTCCGTTCACTTACCGCAGCACCCGGTTCAATTATGAAGTTACGTTATCCCACCCCGGAGTCGTCATGATCGTGCATGTCGCATTTCCCAGGTTGTTCGGCGTCTTGGCCCCGGTACAATGGGATTTGAAAGGATCGGCGGAGATGGTTTATAGCTAGCATACCAAGCACGTCCATCACCAATGAAGAGCGCCGGCTTACATCTTCGGATGAAGCCGGCATTTTTTTATACCCTTTTATGTTTTAAAATGTACTAGATAACAGACAAAACCCTGGAAGCAAAGGAGACTCGACGTTGATGGAGCTAATACCGCCGGAGGAATGGAAGAATCGACAGAACAAATTTCAGGGTTTGTTGGTGGGGAACGGCTTGGAAGGCTGTCTGGTTACACAGAATGTCGGGATCTATTATTTTGCGGGTTCGATGCAGACCGGTTATTTGTTTATTCCTGCCGAAGGAGAACCGACCTATTATGTGCGCCGGAGTTTGTCCCGGGCATTGACAGAATCTGCGGTTCGTAGCGTGGAACTCGGATCGTTTCGCCAGTTCGGAAGCAGGTTGGCGGAAGACTACCCCGGGATATTTGCGTCGGGCAACCATCCCATGATCGGAGCGGACTTGGACGTGCTGCCAACGCAGATGTATCTGCGGTTGAAGGAAGCCATTCCGGCGGCGAACATGGCCGATGCGTCACTGCTGCTTCGCCGTGTTCGAAGCGTGAAATCCGCCTACGAGATCGGGCGTATCGAACAGGCCGCTCAAGCGGCAGCCGCTGCAGTGGAGCATGGGCTTAACTGCTTGCGTGAAGGCGTGACGGAACTGGATCTCATGTGCATTCTCGAACAGGTGATGCGAAGCGCGGGTCATGCGGGACTGATGAGAATGAGGGGCTACAATCAGGAGATGCCCACCGGTATGGTGGCGGCAGGAGAAGCGGCAGCAGAGCCGACATACTTCGACGGTCCGGCCGGAGGTCGAGGCTTGTCGCCCGCCGTTCCGCAAAGCTCCAGCTTACGCCCAATCCAGCGCGGCGAACCGATTTTGATCGACATCGGCTGCTGCATTGATGGTTATATCATCGATCAAACGCGTACCGCAGTGATCGGTCGACTGCCGCCGCAGCTCCAAGCCGCCTATGATACAGCAGAAATGATACTACAGCGCACGGAGGAATCCCTAAAGCCCGGCGCTTCGCCGGAAACGCTGTACCTGCAGGCAGTCGCCCTGGCAGAGGAAGCGGGATTGGCGGATCACTTCATGGGATTCGGCCCCGACCAGGTCAAGTTTCTGGGACATGGGATTGGCCTTGAATTGGATGAATGGCCTGTTCTAGCCAAAGGCTTCCGAGATCCGTTGGAGGCCGGGATGACGATTGCGGTGGAACCGAAATTCACTTACCCCGGCCTAGGTGTCGTGGGCATTGAAAATACTTATTTGATCACGGAAACCGGGTTCCGTACGCTGACCGTTTCTAAGGAGAAGCTATTCGAAGTGCCCGTTTCCTCATAAACTTGCAAAAGGGGCTGCTCAGGCAGCCCCTTTTGTTGCGCATATAAACTTACACGACGATCATCGGCAAAATAATTTACAAGCCCCGTGAACGATTTCGAACCTCCGGACGTATTATTGGCGTTTCCGGAAATGACACAGACCCGATCAGGAAGGCTGGAACATCCGTCCATGAGAGAGACCAACGACCAACGTTCCGCAGCCGCAGTCCCATCCTCCGATATGGAGCTGGCCGTTTTGCTTCGCGAACATTACGGCATGCTGTTCCACTATTTGCTCAAGGTCACCATGGACCGGCCTCTGGCGGAAGACTTGGCGCAAGAGACGATGCTGAAGGCGATCGAGCACTATAGTCGTTACGACGGCCGCTCCAAATTTTCTTCCTGGCTCATCACGATTGGAACCCGGCTTCACTTGGATCTTCTGCGAAGACGCCGAAGAGAGAGGAAGCATCTAACGGATGAAGCCCGCAGTGCGGCATTCCGGTTCGAAACATTGTCCCGCGGCGGAGAATGGACGGAGCTTGTGGAAAGCTTATCGAAGCTTCCTGACGACGTGCGGACACCGCTTGTTCTCAAACATTACTACGGGTACACCTACGAGGAAATCGCCGACATGATGGATATTTCCCCGGGTACGGTCAAGTCCCGCATACACAACGGCATTCGAAAAATCCGGGAGGAGTGGAAACATGACGACATCATCGGACCACGGTAATGACGAAGAGAAGATGCTCGAAGCGCTCGGAGAAACTTGGGCGCGGATCGACGCAACGTTCCATGCCGAGCCGGCGCCGGGCACCGATTGGACGGCCATGGTGCGGGAACGCCGGCTTTTGGCCAAACGCAAATTTTGGACAGAACTGGCGATCCTGTGGTCGGTGGCGATTCCTCTTCTTGGGGTAATGTTCCTTCTCATAACCGGTATGCAAACGATGTTCTGGATTCTGGAGGCGGTCACCACGGCAACTGCCATTCCTCTGCTCTTCGCCGAGTTTAAAAGGGCAGGCCGTAGTAGCGCAAGAGGGGGGATCTGACTGTGCATCGGATTTCCTTGCTTGAAGCATGGCCAATTCTAATTCTGGTTGGCGTGGTCCTTCTGTGCCAAGGAACGTGTCTATTTGTACACGCCCGCAAACACGGAGGAAGAGCGTGGTTTTGGGGCTTCTGGGGACTGATCCAGTTCCCGTTTCCGACGCTGACTTATACGATTTTATTGTGGTGGCAGCGGCGGAAGCGCAACTAAAACGAAATTCCAAAGGAGATCCAAAATAATGGATAAGGCACTACTGATCAAAGCACTTCTGCCTCTGGCGGCCGTAAATCTGATTTTGCTGATTACCGCCCTTGTTTCCTTGTCCCGGGTGGAAGCTGTAAGAGGCGGGAAAAAGTGGGTTTGGGTACTCATCGTCGTGCTCGTCAACACGATCGGTCCGATCCTTTACTTCACGGTCGGCAAAAAGGAGCATGACTGACGTGCATTTGCTCGAGGCCAAACGATTAACACGAATGTTCGGGCTGGTTGCGGCCGTCAAGGATATCAGCTTCCGCATCGGCGACAAACGCGTCGTCGCCTTACTCGGCCCGAACGGAGCAGGCAAAACGACGACACTCTCTATGTTGGCCGGCCTGTTGGAACCAACAGCGGGCGACATCCTGTTCCCAGGGTTGGCAGGCGACCGGAGGAGTTGGATCGGTTTTTTGCCGCAAATCCCGGCATTCTTTGGTTGGATGACCGGCCAGGAAACCATCGTGATGGCGGGGCGGCTGTGCGGCTTATCGACCCAAGAAGCGGAAACCAGGGCCACAGAGTTACTGGCAACGGTCGGATTACGCGACGCCGCGCGGCGCAAAGTTTCCGGTTATTCCGGCGGCATGAAGCAACGGCTCGGTCTTGCCCAAGCTGTCGTACACCGGCCGCGACTTCTGATATTGGACGAGCCGGTATCGGCTCTTGATCCGGTAGGTCGTCGAGACGTACTCGAAATGCTGCGCTCGTGGAAACAAGAGATGAGCATCCTATTGTCCACCCACGTGCTCCATGATGCGGAACAGGTGTGCGACGATCTCATTTTGTTAAACCGTGGAAGTGTTCTCGAGCAAGGTACGCTTGAGGAGCTGCAGCGGTCTGCGGGATCCGCTTCCATCCAAGTCAAGACGGAGGAAGGGGAACCGTCCGAGAGATGGCTCAACAGCCTCGTATCCCTTCCCGGCGTTCTGAAGGTAGAGGGAGACGGTTGGGAACGACGGCTGCGCACGGAATTGATAGACGAGGTGCGGGAAAAACTTCTGCAAAGCGCCGCGGACCACAAAATTCCGATTGTGCAATTTGAAGCGGGTTATCCGACTCTGGAAGAATGGTTCCTGAAGGCGGTGCAATCATGAATACCTTTCTCGTTTTATGGAAGAAAGAATGGACGGAAGCGGTTCGCACGTCCAAGCTGATCTGGCTGCCGGCGGTTTTTGTGCTGCTGGGGATCGCGCAGCCGGTGACCGCCAAGTTCATGCCGGATATCCTCAAATCGGCCGGTTCCTTGCCCGAAGGTGCGATTATCCTAATTCCGCTCGCAAAGCCTGGGGAAGTGCTCGGTCAGACACTAGGTCAATTCGGTACGATTGGCGTGCTCGCGATCTGTTTGGCGTTCATGGGCATGGTGTCCGGGGAACGCCGCAGCGGCATGGCCGCATGGATTTTGGTCAAGCCGGTATCGTCTTTGGCCTATGCAGCCTCAAAATGGGCCGTTTCCACCATCTTATCGCTCGGTTCTTTCGGCCTTGGTTATGCTGCGGCTTGGTACGAGACGACGGCGCTCATCGGCACGCCGGAACCCGGCAAGGCGTTGGCGGCCGGTGCCGCATATGGAGGTTGGCTTGCCTTGATCGTGCTTGCCGTTCTTGCTGCAGGCGCCTGGCTGAATGCTCCCGCCGCGGCTGCATTTGTCCCTTTTGCGGGAGCCACCGTACTCCAATTGATTCAAGGATTTTTTCCGTATCCGTTGAGGGCTCTTCCTTCCGGCCTGGCGACAGAGGCGATCGCCTCATTAAAGTTTAATAGTTGGCCGTGCGTGACCGACGCAGGATGGACTGCCATCGCGATAGGCGCTCTGCTTGTTTGGCTGGCGTTATGGGGTATCCGCAACCGACCGCTTCGGGTTTAATCTTCGCCATGCTCCACGTCGCTTCACTTTCCATTTGCGCAGGGTGAACCTTTTTTAGTAGGATAGAGGTATCACCCGCGTTCAACAGGGAGGGGAGAGCCGCGTGCTGAAACTGGGAGAAAAAATCGTCATTGTGGGAGACCGTTTCGAGCAAAATCTTCCGGTCGGGGAATACGCCTATGTCATCGCCTACGACCGCAATAACGACAGCGCCTTCGAATATATCGTCCGCGTTCCTAAAGCCAATCGCCAATTTTACGTCCCTTCTTCGGACGTGGAACGGGAAGAGACACTTCTGGAACAGGAAGCGGAACGCATAGAACGCGAGGCTCTGATCGATTTCGCCTTGGCGACCCGCAATGAGGAATTGTTCAAACGTATCCTGCGAGGAACGGAAGAAGAACCGTCCGAAGAGGAAGCCGATAAAGAAGTGCTTAGCCGGGACGAATTCATCCGGCAAGTCAATCTCAAAGCTTGGATCTGACTGAAGAATGAAAGAGCCGTACCGGCTGGAAGCGGTGATCCGCTTCCCGGTACGGCTTTTTCTATTGCGTTGTTAAAATCAAGATTCATACTGGTTAAATTTTCGAAAACGACAGAGAAGCAGATGCCGGAATCGGCTGCGCTCGGCCGAAGAGATAACCCTGCAGCAGAGGAATGCCGGCGTTGCGCAAATAGTTCCATTCCTGTTCTCGCTCTACGCCCTCCGCCAATACGACGCCGCTAAATCGGGAAGCTCTGTCCAGCACATCTGCAATGTGCCGTTGTTTTTCCCGATCTTCATCGCAGCGGCTCACCCATTTTCGGTCCAGTTTCACATAATCGGGCTTTAATTTTTCCATCATGTCAATTGTGGCATAACCGGAACCCACATCATCCACCGCCAGGCGGATGCCCTGTTGTCTATATTTGTCGAAAATTTTAAGCATGTCGGGATGATCCAGTCTTTCCGTCTCAACCACTTCAAACACGAGATCCTCGGGATCGGTACCCGTCTCCAGAATGGCTTTGAATGTCCCATCCAAACAAGTGTCGGTGCAGTATAAGGAAGACGGAAGAAAATTCACGAACCGTTGCGTACCATGCGGCAAATGGGCCGAACTCATGCGGATGGCCGAATGCCGGGCTTCTCTATCCAGAAAAGAATGCTGGCCGATCCGCCGCGCTTTCTCAAACAATTCCGCCGGCCGGAATGGAGCTTGCTCGGGCAGCGGACGAAGCAGACATTCGTAACCGACGACCTGTCCGCTGGGTTGTACGATGGGCTGCATATAGGTCGTAAAATAGCGGTGCAAAATATACTCGGAAACTCCCCGGCCGCCCACCGTTTCGAACAGGCTGGCCAGCGGAAGCCAATCGGAAGTGGTCTCGCTTGCTTGTGAGTTGCACGCAGACTCATTGCCTCCATAGTTAAAGCGGCATCGAATCGGCTCCATTTCCTCGCGGAGCAGGCCCTTCTGTAAACGATCGAGAAGCTGGAGCAGTTGACGGTAATCGTTGTATACGAACGTTGTGCCGTCCAACGGAGCATCCTGGCCCAAGCCATTTGCGAAATCCCGAATCGTATCATGAAGACGCGGGTAAGTATCCAAATCCCCGGTGTCAAACTCGATCTTGCCCGTATCCCGAAGCGGTGCGGCGTATCTATTGTGAAAGGGTGTTGTCATCTGTTGTTCCCTCCAGACGGGTTCATCAAGTCAATATGTTCTTTAATATTACCCGCATCCGCCCTTTATGAATCGTCTTTCCGGGTTTTACCGTCATTGAGTTCCCTTGGGTTGTCCGATATAATAATAAAAATGATTGTAAACGGTTGTTTTGCAGGAGGAGCGAAAGCGGATGGGCATTACCGTGAAAGACGTGGAACATGTGGCCAATTTGGCGCGTCTGGATTTATCCGAACAGGAGACAGAACAGTTTACCGGCCAATTAAACGCCATTCTTCAATATGCGGATAAGTTGAATGAGTTGGAAACTACCGGTGTGGAGCCGACGAGCCATGTGCTTCCACTATTTAATGTGATGCGGGACGACGAAGTTCATGTTTCGTTGTCCATTGAAGAAGTATTGGCCAATGCGCCGGAAGAGGAAGACGGGCAGTTCAAAGTGCCGGCGGTATTCGAATAAACGGGATATGAATTTAGCGGAGCATTGAAGGAGGAACCGGGTTTGTCGCTTTTTGACCTGCGGTTGACGGATTTGCATAACAAGCTGGCACACCGGGAAGTGTCGGTGTCCGAATTGGTGGAACATTCGCTTAATCGGATCCATCGCACCGACGAACAGATCGGTGCTTTTTTGACTTTAAATCAAGAAGGTGCACAGGAAGGCGCCATTGCGTTGGACAAGCAACTCGGCAACGGGGAGGAACGTGGGCTGTTATTCGGGCTTCCAGCCGGACTGAAAGATAACATGGTCACCCAAGGGCTGCGCACAACCTGTGCCAGCAAATTTCTGGAGAACTACATTCCGGTTCACGACGCGACTGTAGTCAAACGTCTCCGTACGGCGCAATCGGTGACGATCGGCAAGCTCAACATGGACGAATTCGCGATGGGCGGCTCGAACGAGAATTCTGCTTACCATCCGGTCCGCAACCCTTGGGATCTGACCCGTGTTCCTGGCGGATCCAGCGGCGGATCGGCTGCTGCTGTCGCGGCGGGCCAAGTTTACTTTGCCTTGGGATCCGACACGGGCGGATCGATTCGCCAACCGGCTGCTTATTGCGGGGTTGTGGGTCTCAAACCGACTTACGGCCTCGTTTCCCGTTTCGGCCTGGTCGCATTCGCTTCCTCCCTGGATCAAATCGGCCCGATTAGCAAAAATGTAGAAGACGCGGCTTACGTGCTGCAGGCGATTGCCGGCCACGATGAGATGGATTCGACTTCCGCCAATGTGAATATTCCCGACTATACATCCGCTTTGACTGGAGATGTGCGCGGGCTCCGTATCGGCGTGCCGAAGGAATATCTCGGCCAGGGCATCAATCCGAACGTGAAGGAACATGTCCTCGAGGCACTGAAAGTATTCGAGGCGATGGGCGCAGTCTGGGAAGAAGTATCGCTGCCCCACACCGACTATGCGGTCTCGGCTTATTATTTGCTGGCTTCTTCGGAAGCATCCTCAAACCTGGCTCGCTTCGACGGCGTTCGCTACGGCGTGCGAGCGGGCGATCCCGCGAATTTGATGGATCTGTACAGACGTTCGCGCAGCGAGGGATTCGGCGACGAAGTGAAACGCCGGATCATGCTCGGCACATATGCACTAAGCTCCGGTTATTACGACGCTTATTATAAGAAAGCACAGCAAGTCCGGACACTTATCAAACGCGATTTCGATCAAGTCTTCGAGAAATATGACCTGATCATCGGGCCGACCGCCCCCACGACGGCGTTCAGGCTCGGTGAGCAAGTAGATGATCCGCTGACGATGTACTTGAATGACATTCTGACGATTCCTGTGAGTCTTGCGGGCGTACCGGCCATCAGTGTTCCCTGCGGCTTCGCCGAAGGGCTGCCGGTCGGTCTGCAGATCATCGGTAAACCGTTTGACGAGACGACGGTGCTCCGCGCCGCCTATGCGTATGAAAGCCAAACCGACCATCACACCCGCCGTCCGGCGCTTTCCTGAGGAGGTCCGATATGTCCCTTTTGAACAAATTTGAAACGGTCGTCGGGCTGGAAGTTCACGTTGAACTGCACACAAGATCCAAAATCTTTTGCGGCTGTTCCACTTCCTTCGGCGCCCCGCCCAATACGCATACTTGCCCCATCTGTCTTGGCCACCCCGGCGTGCTGCCGGTTCTGAACCGTCAGGCGGTGGAATATGCGATGAAGGCGGCCATGGCCATCAACTGCGAAGTCGCGGAATGGTGCAAATTCGACCGTAAAAACTACTTCTATCCCGATTCGCCGAAGGCTTACCAAATCTCCCAATACGATCAGCCCATTGGTCAGAATGGCTGGATCGATATTGAAGTGAACGGCGCCACCAAACGGATCGGCATCACCCGGCTTCACTTGGAAGAAGACGCCGGGAAGCTGACGCATATCGACGGCGGTCTCGGTTCGCTCGTTGACTTCAATCGGGTAGGCACTCCGCTTCTCGAGATCGTTTCCGAGCCGGACATCCGGTCGCCGGAAGAAGCCAAGGCTTACTTGGAAAAGCTAAAAGCGATCATGCAGTATTGCAACGTCTCCGACGTCAAAATGGAGCAAGGTTCGCTTCGCTGCGACGCCAACATCAGCCTGCGTCCTCACGGCCAAGAACAATTCGGCACGAGGGCGGAGCTCAAAAACATGAACTCCTTCCGCGGCGTGTTGCGCGGTCTCGAATATGAGCAGCTTCGACAAGCTGATATATTGGAGAATGGCGGACTTGTCCTGCAGGAAACCCGACGCTGGGATGAAGGACAAGGCCGGACGATCAGCATGCGCGGCAAGGAAGAAGCGCACGATTATCGTTATTTCCCGGATCCGGATCTCGTCAGGATTCATATCGACGAGGAATGGAGATCACGGGTTCGCGACTCCATCCCCGAACTGCCGGACGCCCGTCAAGCCCGGTACGTTGAAGAATACGGGTTGCCTTCTTATGATGCAGGCGTCTTGACGGCTTCCATGAAGCTGGCCGATTTCTTCGAAGATAGTCTCCGGTTTACATCTGACGCCAAAGCCTCGGCCAACTGGATCATGGGCGAACTGCTCGCCTATCTGAATGCCAACGGCCTTGAGTTGGAGGACGTCAAGATGACGGGTCAAGGGCTTGGTGAAATGATCGCACTCATCGGGAAGGGCACGATCAGCACCAAAATCGCCAAGACCGTATTCAAGGGTATGGTGGAAACCGGAAAATCGCCTCAGCAGATCGTCGAAGAACAAGGGCTGGTGCAGATCAGCGACGAAGGGGCAATCCTTTCCATCGTTGACGCTGTCATTGCCGCTAATCCGCAGTCGGTGGAAGACTTCCGCAACGGCAAGGACAAGGCGATCGGCTTCCTCGTCGGCCAGATCATGAAAGAGACCAAGGGCAAAGCGAATCCCGGTCTCGTGAACAAACTTCTGACGGACCGGCTTAAAGGATAAGGCAATGGAACGGCATATTCGCCCGAGCGGCGGGTGTGTCGTTTCTGTTTGGCAGGAGGGACTCAGGGCATGAAAGAAATCCAACGTCTCCACATCGCGGACCACGATACGGCAGAACAATTATGGGCGCTTCAACACGCCGCTTACCTAGAAGAGGCGAGGCGGATCGGCGTGTCCGATTTGCCGCCGCTCCAGGATACAGTGGCCAGCCTTCAAGCGTGCGGTGAAACGTTTTACGGATTTTACACGGACGACGGTGAGTTGGCGGGCGCGGTATCGACAGAGCAAGTAACGGCCGGCAAAACGGTCATCTGCCGCATGATGGTGCTTCCGGAGCACTTTCGCCAAGGGATCGGAAGCCGGCTGCTCGAACATGTGATCGCGGTCGTTCCTGCGGGAAGCGAATTGGCTGTGACGGCCGAAATCCGCAATGAACCGGCTGTGCGGCTCTATGAAAGGTGCGGGTTTCGTCGCGTTGAGACGGTTCGGCCCGCGCCGGACATCACAATGGTTCAATTTTCGAGGCTCATCAAGGAATCGCCCCTCCCCACCAAGACTTCCGACTAGGCCGTCCCCCCGCCCCAAAACCGTTGTAGGGTCAAAATCAGCCGTGCTACAATGGGGGAAATCGCTTCGGGAATGCCGAACGTGAGGCTTTCAAATGACGAGGTCGGAGGAGTTCACAATGAACGAGTGGGATCAGCCCCATCAAAACCAGTACGATCCGGGTTTTCCCCCCGGATATCCGCAAGATCCCCGGGCTGCGGTCCGGAAGAAAAGCAAATGGCTTACCGGCCTGCTGGCGTTCCTTATTCCGGGAACGGGTCATCTGTACTTGGGTTTGATGGCCAAGGGCATCGGGATTATGCTTCTCGTGGCACTCGATATTTGTGCGATCGTGTTCGCGGCTACGCAACATTTTGGTCCGCTGGTGATCGTCCTCCTCAGCCTATTGATGCCGATCATTTATTTTTACAATTTGTTCGACGCCCTGCAGAGCACAGATGCGGTTAACCATCGGCCTGTGCATCCGGGTTGGAATCACACGGGATATGGCATGCACAGAGAACAGGCCGTCGGTCCAGACGGAACGCACCGCACCTTATCGCTCTTCGGGCTGGTGTTGTTGGCTGCCGCGGCCATCGTAGTGCTATTTCTTACGAAGGTCGGCGGAACCCATTGGCTGTTTAAATCTTCCGGTTCCATGATCGGCGCGATCGTGCTTATTGGTGCGGGAGTCGTTTTGTGGTTTTGGGAAATGCGCGGACCACAGGGCCGAAAAGATTGACGGAGGAGAGCGAATGAATCGGTTTGGCCGCTATACGGCTGCTCTGGCCATGACCGCCGTCGGAGTGCTTTTGCTTCTGGACCATGAAGGAACCGTCGACGCCATGGCGGTATTACGAGTCTGGTGGCCGGTTCTCCTCGTGGCTTTCGGCGTGGAACTGCTGATTGTACAAGGTTTTTTCCGAAAGGAAGGCACACGAGTCCGCCCGGCCATCGGCGCCATGTTCGGGGCCGCTGTGTTATGCGGTTTTATGCTGGTGGCTACACAAGGGAACGAGTTTCGACTATCTTGGCTTCAGAAATGGACAGACGGTGCCTCGTGGGGACTGTTTGATTCGGCTTCGGCTGCCTTTTCAATCGACAAAGGAGTATATACGCTCCCTGTCTCCGATCGGAACAAAGGAGTCGTCATTTCAACGTTCAACGGGCGCGTACAGTTGAGACAGGGGCCGGTTCAAGACATTGAAGTGAAAACCATGCTCTATGTGAATGCGGACAATAAGAACAAAGCCGATGAGGTTGCGCGCCAATCCTCTGTCCAATTGAGGGACGGGGAGCGCCGTGAAATCATAGCCGTGGCCCAGTCTTATGGGGTGGGTAAACTGCGTAAACCCCGGATGGATCTAACCGTAACGTTCCCCGTCGGACAGGTACCCCCGGTGGAAGTGATCGTCGGCAACGGCGACATTGATGTTCACCAAATGACGGGATCAGGAACCATCACGTTGGACTTGAAAAACGGGCACATCACCGGCGATCAGATTGGCGGAAGTGTTCGCGCCAAGATTCTGAACGGCGACATCAAGCTGGCTCAACTATCCGGTATGACCACCGTGGAAACGATCAACGGAGATATCGGACTTCAAGATGTGCGCCTCGGCGTCTCGGCCAAAACGGTCAACGGAGACATCGAGGTGCGCAGTCCTGTGATCGGAGGCGCATGGAGCGTATCCAGCACGATGGGGGATCTGAAGTTGGCGTGGCCGGATGGCACCGGTGTGAAGGTAAAAGCGACAACCGGGTTCGGCGATATTCAATCGGAGTGGCCGCTGAACGCCGGTAAGGGAGAGACCAGCGGCACACTGGGGGACGGCATGTGGGACATTACGGCCCATACCAAAGCGGACGTGTCCCTGCTTCGTTTCCAGCCTTGACCGGGGTCTTTCTTCCATTGACAAGGTCCGGAGCCTGCACGTAAAATGAGGCTAAACAAGTGACGATAATCCTTAAGGCAGTTAGCCGGGGATTCGCAAGTCATTAGGAAAGGCTGTGAGGAGCATGGAATCCCGGGTCGAACATGCCGTGGACCAGCTCAAATCCGGCGGAGTCCGCATGACCCCGCAACGCTACGCCATACTGGAGTTCTTGGTTGAATCCCAAATCCATCCGACAGCGGACGATATTTTTCGTGCTCTTTCGCCTCAGTATCCCAGTTTAAGCGTGGCGACAGTATATAATAATTTGAAACGGTTCGTAGATGCCGGGTTGGTGAAAGAATTGACCTATGGGGATGATTCCAGCCGATTCGACGCCGATCTCTCCGATCACTATCACGCCATCTGCACCAGATGCGGTTCCATGGTCGATTTCGAGCATCCACCGGTCAAGGCAGTAGAGGAAGCGGCTGCGCTTTCCACCGGATTCCGGGTGCAGGGACACCGCATGGAAATCTACGGTGTTTGTCCGACTTGTGACGACAAACGGAATTAACAAATTGGAATCGTCAAAGCGCGCGTGGAGATCGAACCTACGCGCGCTTTTCCTTTGGCATTTTTCGCAACCTTTGAGCCGCCGAATTCGTCCAATACCCGCAATCATCAGCGTGATACAGGGAGTGGAAACCGTTTGGATATATCCGTGACACCAGCGTCCAGACGCCGCAAACGGCGATCGGTACCTTGGATCGGCCTCTTATTAATCTTTATCGTTTCGGCACTCGCTGTTGCTTGGTGGGTTTGGAATATGCCGAATCCAAGACATATTACACCCGAATACCGATCGGTTTCTCACCCTATCATGATCGGCGGGCAATGGACGAATGGACATGCTTTGGGAGAAGGAGAAGGGATGCAAATTCCGCTTTCTGTCGGACAAAAGCTAATGAGCGATGGAATCCGTTATGAAGAAAGCTCCGACTCCGTGACATTAACGAACCAAACGCGAGTCCTTCATTTTAAAATCGGTGAATTGGACGCCACGATGAACCGCAAGCCGTTCACCCTCCATTTCGCCGCTCAGAGGAAGGATGGGGAGGTTTATTTGCCATTTGCTCCCCTGAAGGAGTTGTTCGGGTTTCAAGCCGAAACGGATGCCAAGACGGGCATCGTGACGCTGCTCGTTCCCAATCAGGCCATACAGCGGGCGAAAATTCCGAACACTTCGAAGAACAGCGCCAAACTGCGCGACGGACCGGACAAGTCCCATCCAATTGTAGACGATTTGCAGCCGGGCACTGCTTTGAGGTTGTGGGGAGAAAGCAACGGTTGGTACCGTGCACAGACGGCTTCGGGTGAGGTCGGGTACGTGGCCAAGAAAGACGCGGTCCTTTTAACGATTGAAAATATTCCTTCGGCCGCGACGGAAACATCCAAACCATTCGTGGCTTGGAAAGCTGTCGGAAAACGAATCAACCTGACATGGGAAGCGGTATACGATGTGAATCCCAATCCGGCCAAGATCGGAGAACTTACTGGAATAAACGTGGTCAGCCCGACATGGTTCGAACTGACTGACGGCATAGGCAACATCCGGAGTAAAGCCGATGCTTCCTATTCAGAATGGTATCATTCCAAAGGGGTTCAGGTGTGGGGATTGTTCAGCAATGGATTTGAGCCGGAACGAACGCATCAAGCGCTAGCTTTTTACGAAAGTCGCCAGACGATGATCCGACAGATGCTCGCCTATGCAAATGCGTTTCACCTTCAGGGCATCAACCTCGATTTCGAGAACGTCAAAACCGAGGACAAAGACGAGTTGGTACAGCTGGTCCGGGAGCTGACGCCGCTTGCTCACGAGCAGAATCTCGTCGTGTCCATTGATGTCACCCCTAAGTCGAACAGTGAGTTGTGGTCGGTCTTTCTCGATCGGGCTCGGCTTGCCCAGTCGGTCGATTTTATGATGTTAATGGCTTATGACGAGCATTGGGCGGCCAGCCAGGTGGCCGGTTCGGTCGCCTCGATGTCCTGGGTTGAGGATTGCATTCGGCGTGTTTTGGAGGAGGATGGTGTTCCAGCCCGCAAGCTGATTCTGGGCGTTCCGCTTTATACCAGGATGTGGACCGAGAAGCCGGACGGCAAAGGCGGTGTGAAAGTCACTTCCAAGACGATGAGCATGGACGCCGTGAACAAATTGATCGCCGCTAAAAAGCTGATTCCGGCGCTAGTGGACGACTCCAGCCAGCGTTATGTGGAATTTCAGGATGGAAACACGACTCAAAAAATATGGATCGAAGACGCAGCTTCTATCGAAGCCAGAATGCAACTGGCCAAGAAGTACGACCTGGCGGGAGCTGCTACATGGAGCCGGTTTTTCGCTTCGCCGGACATTTGGGGTGTGGTGGATCGCGCTTTGCAGAGTCGTCCATGACCGGACATAAAAAAGCAGGACATGTTATTGGTGTCCTACTTTTTTGATCATTCAGGTTTTATAGGTTTGCACACTCATCTCTGAATGATCAGAGCGTTTCAAGGGGTGTTTGTGCGTCGGCTTGTGTGGTTCCTTCCGTTGCTTGCGTCGGATTTAAAGTGAGAATCGTGTGGCAATACATACAGCGGTCCGTCTCGCCCAGCATTTTGGTGCGTTTGCCGCATTCCGGACAATCGATCACCGGCGCGCTGGTTGACAACATGCCCACCCAGAAATAAACGCCCATACTCACAAAACAGCCGATCAATCCGAATACCATAAAAACCGCGGCAATGATTTTGCCGACTTGCCCAAACAATAAGATGCCGGCCGTCCCGAAAACCATCAAACCCATGCCGACGAGCACGAGCAGCAGTCCCCAAGTTCGCATCGAAGAAATTTTGCTGGCCTTCCATTTCATCTTGATCGGCTCCCGTCCGCTTGGTTCCCATGATAAGCCCGTTTCACAGTCTCTTGTCCAAAGGCAGGAAACCGACAGGGGGGTGTAGAACTAGATTCTACTCGCAAAAATCATTATAGCTCACATTACGCGGACAGGCCACCTGACAAGGCGGAAAGTGGGTGGAAAATGCTAATCGGGGTGAGTGCGGTGAATCGTTTGGATTCGAAGGAATGGTATTATCGGGACTGGTTCGCCAAGGAAGAGGGATTGATCGGGCTAATGCTCGTAACCGACCCCTATTCCTATCAGCCTCACATCGAAGGCATGGATCGCTTGCTTCTGGTCGTCAGGGAGCAGGTGTGCCTTGATCAGGAGACGGAACACTGGCTGCGGGATCAGGTGCGCATTCAAGTACGCCGGGTCAAGCCGGCCACGCTGGAACGCTGGGTCGCGAGCGGGGAACGCAGCGTCGTACAGTGGCTGGTTCAAGGTGAGGTGTTGTCGGATCCTACCGGGTATCTGCAAGAGCTCCGATGCCGCTTGCAAGAATGGCCTCCGCTGCTCCGCGAACAGAAACTGTTGTGTGAATTTTCCGGGTTTATCCGTACCTATATGTTGGCAAAACAGGATTTAAAGAACGGTCAGGTGCTGGATTCCTATAGTAACGTTTTGGCTTCCCTACAATACTGGGCACACATCGCTCTGATTGAGGAAGGGCTCCATCCGGAGTTGACGGTATGGGGGCAGTTGCGCAAAGTGAATCCCGGCATCTATAAATTGTACGAAGAGTTGACGACCAGCACGGACACTCTGGAAAAGCGAGCACAGCTGGTGCTGCTCGCCTGCGAATTCTCGGTGTTGACCAAAATGCGGTCATCCTGTGCGTTGCTCATCCGTCTGCTGGCCAGCCGCGACAAACCTTGGACGGTCGCGGAGTTACAGCAGGAACCGCATTTGCTGGGGCTGCCGCTGGACTTGTCGCTGCTGCTGCAGAAGCTGGCCAAACGGGGATGCATCCGCGAGCTGGCAACGCCTGTTCGCGGACATGGCACCATGAAACGGGAGTTGCGATACGCGGCCGCCGATGATCGATCATAGAAAAAGGAAGAATCACGGTTGACGCCGTATGCCAAGCTGTGTTAAATTAGCTTTCGCCGTCTTAAAAGGGTTTAGGAGACGGTCAGCCTTCGAACTCGGCCCAGCGAACACAGGAAGTAATTGGTCCTTGCATCGGGTGTGACGGCTGTGATATATTATAAAGGTCGCCATTAGGGCGGCAAACAACAAAGGCGAGGCTGTGAAGCCGAGCGCATTTGCAGACAACCGACCGCGGCTAACGCCGCTGGGTAACGGGTTGCAGCTTGCTCCTTGAAAACTGAACATCGAGCGTAAT
>JAQBPQ010000127.1 GCA_028287445.1 Cohnella sp. | reverse complement strand
TGGCGTTCCAGACGGCCTATCTGAAGGCGCACCATCCCGTGCCCTTTATGGCGTCGATGCTCACCTCCGTCATCGGCAACCAGCGCAAAACCGCAGAGTATGTGGACGAATGCCGCCGCATGAGCATCCCGGTACTGCCGCCGGATGTGAACGAAAGCGGCGTGCTGTTTACCCCGGTGACCGGAAGCGGTGGGGAGATGGCCATTCGCTTCGGAATGGCCGCGGTCAAAAACGCCGGCACGCAGGCGATCGAAGCGATCCTGAAGCAACGGAAAGAGAAGAAATTCGACTCTCTAACCGACCTGTGCCGCCGCGTGGATCCCCGCGTATGTAACAAGCGGGTCATAGAGTCACTCCTGCTTGCGGGCGCGCTGGGATCGCTTCCTGGACATCGCGCCCAGCAGCTGGCTGCGCTTGACCCGACGGTGGAGGCCGCGGCGGCTTGGCGCAAAGAACGCGAGGAGCTGCAGATTGAGCTGTTCGACTTCGGGGACAATCCGAACTGGGATGTGGAGCTGCCGGATGTGACGCCGTTTGGCCCGGCTCAGACACTGGAGTTTGAGAGGGAACTGATGGGTCTCTATTTGTCCGGGCATCCGCTGGACGAGTATGATTCGCGGTTGGAGGAGCTCCGGCTGGAGCGGCTGGTCGATCTGGCAGAAGCCGCGGATGGAGCGTCTGTGCTGACCGCGGGGATGATCGTGTCCTTAAAGCCGTTCGTCACGCGCAAAGGTCAGTCCATGGCCTTCCTCGAAATGGAAGACCGGATCATGGCGGCCGAGCTGGTGGCGTTCCCGACGGTATGGAAGACGGCATCCGCTTTCGTCAAAAAGGGATCCCTGGTCCTTGTCCGTGCCAAAGTGCAGCAAGGGGACGAGGACTTCAAGCTGCTGGCCGATGACATCCTTCCGCTCAACTCGCCGGATCTGCTCATGCAAACGGCGCGGCTCCGGCGAGTGAGTGCAGCGTCTGATCGGACCACGGCCAGGAGAGAACCGGCGGCCCGTCGGTCTTCGCCGACACAGGCTGCTGCCTTACAGGTTGCCGATGAAGCCAAGGCGACCGGTGCTGCCGTCGCTTCTCGGGCTGGTGAGCGCCAACGGGTATATATCCGCATCGACGGTCAGCACGAACAGCCTGCGGTGCTGGCCCGGTTGAAGTCGCTGCTGGCGGGTCATACCGGTAAGATGCCAACCGTTCTGTTTTATGACCGGGAGCATCGGACGGTGGCCTTATCCAACGACTTACGCATTCAACCTTCGCCGGAGTTGTTCGATGAAATCGAGAAACTCATGGGAGAAGGCAGTGTGAAGTTGAAATAGCGGCACCTGTGCCGCTATTTGGCATAAAAGCAGCCGATTCTCCCTCTTCTAACGGGAAGCCCCGCCCCAAACAGGATGGGACCTTGTTCTGTTGCTAGTCTCTCGGTGGATGTGCTATGATTTCAATACTGCATCATTTGTCCGTTTTTTAATGCGATTGTATTGGGGGTCCCGTCATGTGGACGGTTATCTACATAGCGCCGACCGAGAAGATCGCCGAACGGATTCGCATGCGTCTCACCGAAGAAGGATTTCTCGTACAAGTTCGTTCCATTAATTTGATCAAACCGCAATTTGAAATATTGGTTCCTTCCGGCGAAGTCCGGGAAGTGCAGGAAGTGCTCGGAAGTATTCTGCACCCCTAGGTCCTCAATGCTGCCGTGAGATGGGCTGCGCCTGAACACCGCGGACCGCTTCCAACCGGACGGACCGCCATTTTCTGCGCCTTGTGAGGTGTCGCTGTGTTCAAGGATTTTTTTCAAAAGAAAAAATATGCCGTCGTTCCTTCGGAGAGATTGAACGCGGAACGTCCCAAACGAGAGATTCCCGAAGGTTTGATGAACCGATGCCCGAAGTGCGGCACGATCCAATTCAGCAAAGAACTGGAGAAAAACCTGAAGGTTTGTTCCGAATGCGGACACCATTTTCGACTAAACGCCTTGGAGCGCATCGCGATGACGCTCGACGACGGGCGTCTTTTTGAGTTTGACGCGGATTTGATCTCCGAAGACCCGCTGCAGTTTCCGGGTTACGCTTCCAAGCTGGAACAGCAGAAGATAAGCTCCGGTCTGAACGACGGCATTGTGACCGGTGAAGGCGAAATCGGCGGATTTCCGATCGTGGCCGGCGTCATGAGCTTCGATTTCTTCAGCGGCAGCATGGGTTCGGTCGTCGGTGAGAAGGTTACAAGAGCGATTGAGCGAGCCACGGAGAAGCGGCTTCCGCTGATCCTGTTCTCCACATCCGGCGGAGCCCGCATGCAGGAGAGCATCTTGAGCCTGATGCAAATGGCCAAGACGAGCGCCGCGCTTGCCCGGTTCCAGGACCAGGGCGGATTGTTCATTTCCGTCTTCACCGATCCTACGCTTGGCGGCGTATCCGCCAGCTTCGCCAGTCTCGGCGACTACAACTTGGCTGAACCCGGAGCCATCGTCGGCTTCGCGGGCCGCATCGTCATCGAACAGACGATCCGCCAGAAGCTGCCGGACAATTTTCAAACCGCCGAATTCAACCTGAAGCACGGCCAATTGGATAAAGTCGTGCACCGCAAGGAAATGAAATCCTTTTTGACGAAGCTGCTCGACATGCACCTGGGGAAAGGGGAACCGACCGATGTCGAATGACCTCCCCTTTGAGAAACCTCTAGCGGAGCTTCGCAAGAAAATCGACGAGCTCAAAGTATTCGGCGCCGAAAAACAGATCGATTTCACCGATGAAATCGCGCGTTTGGAAGTGCGTTATCAGGAAGAGGAGCACAAAATCTACAGCAACTTGACTGCGGCGCAAATCATGCATTTGGCCCGGCATCATACGCGTCCGACAACGCTGGATTATATCCCGCTTGTTTTTACGGATTTCATTGAATTGCACGGCGATCGTGTGTTCGCGGACGACTTGGCGATCGTCGGCGGATTGGCCAAGCTGAACGGGGTTCCCGTAACCGTCGTAGGCCATCAACGCGGCAAAGACACGAAGGACAATATTCAGCGTTTCTTCGGCAGTCCGCATCCGGAAGGCTTCCGGAAAGCGCTCCGTTTCATGCAGCAAGCGAACAAGTTCGGCCGTGCGATCATTACCTTTATTGATACCAAAGGCGCCTATCCTGGCGATACCGCTGAGGAGAGGGGACAATCGGAAGCGATCGCCCGCAACCTTCGCGGCATGGCGACGTTCGGCGTTCCCGTCATTTGCGTCGTTATCGGAGAAGGCGGCAGCGGCGGAGCACTTGCGCTGGGTGTAGGCAATCGCGTGCTGATGCTGGAGAACTCCATCTACTCCGTCATTTCGCCCAACGGTGCGGCTTCCATCCTGTGGAAAGACGCCTCCAAAGCCGACGAAGCCGCGGAAGCGATGAAAATAACCGCCAAACACCTGCTCGAATTCGGAGTTATTGAAGAAATCATTCCTGAACCGCACGGCGGGGCTCACCGTGATCCCGCGACGCAAGCCGAGGCGATCCGGGAAGTCATTTGGCGCCACCTGCAAGAATTGTCCCGATTGTCGCCTGACGAATTGATCGAGGACCGATATGCGAAATTCCGCAAGATCGGCAAATTCGCTTCCGCCGCTCCACAACCGGCAGCGAACATAGATCAATAACGTTTTGCCCCGAAACTGCCATGTCAAGATTCCTTGTCGCTGTCTGTACTTTTCGACAAGAATCGTGTAGGGTAGTTTTCAGGTTTAAGCCTTGGATGGATAAACGGAGGAAAGAGAAATCATGCGCAAAACAAAGATCGTCTGCACCATCGGACCGTCCAGTGAATCGCTTGAAAACACGAAGAAATTGATCATGGCCGGCATGAACGTAGCCCGTCTCAACTTCTCGCACGGGGACTTCGAAGAACACGGCAACCGGATCAAGACGATTCGCCAAGCTTGCAAGGATCTGAACAAAACGGTGGCCATTTTGCTGGATACCAAAGGACCCGAAATCCGTCTCGGCAAGATGAAGGAAGAGCCAATCGAGCTTGTGCAGGGCGAATACATCACGATGACGACCCAAGAAATTTTGGGAGACAAGGATCGCATTCCGGTCACCTATACCGAACTGCCGAGCGATGTACACATCGGCTCGACGATACTGATCGATGACGGACTCATCGGCCTTACCGTCGTAGATATTCAAGGTGCGGAAATCAAGTGCCAAATCATCAACAGCGGCCCGATCAAGAGCAAGAAGGGCGTGAACGTTCCGGGCGTTGCGATCTCCATGCCGGGTCTGACCGACAAAGACATCGGGGACATCAAATTCGGCATCGAAATGGACATCGACTTCATCGCCGCTTCTTTCGTACGCCGCGCGAGCGATGTTCTGGAAATCCGCGAGCTGTTGGAACGTCATGACGCGCGTCATGTTCAAATCATTTCCAAAATCGAAAATCAACAGGGCGTGGACAACCTCGACGAGATTCTCGAAGTGTCCGACGGCCTCATGGTCGCGCGCGGAGATCTCGGGGTCGAGATTCCGGCGGAGGAAGTGCCGCTTGTCCAGAAGCGGATGATCGAGAAATGCAACCGTGCAGGCAAGCCGGTCATTACGGCGACCCAGATGCTCGATTCGATGCAGCGCAACCCGCGCCCGACGCGTGCGGAAGCTTCCGATGTCGCCAACGCGATCTTCGACGGCACCGACGCCATCATGCTCTCCGGCGAAACCGCAGCAGGCAAATACCCGGTTGAGTCCGTTCTGACGATGTCCCGCATCGCAGAACGTGCCGAATCCGCGCTGCATTATCGTGAAATGTTCACCAAACAAGCGAATGCGCAGCAAACCTCCGTCACCGAGGCGATCAGCCAAGCGGTGGCGAACTCCGCGCTTGATCTGGATGCCAAAGCGATCGTGACCTCGACGGAGAGCGGCTACACCGCCCGGATGGTATCCAAGTATCGTCCGAAATCGCCGGTCATCGCCGTCACACCGGTCGACAAAGTTATGCGTCGTCTGCAGCTGGTGTGGGGCGTCATTCCGATGAAGGGCTCATCCGCGGAAACGACAGACGGCATGTTCGACATCGCCGTTCAAGGCGCGATGGACTCCGGTCTTGTCCACCTCGGAGACACCATTGTCATCACGGCGGGTGTTCCGGTCGGCCGTTCCGGCACGACGAACCTCATCAAAATCCATAACGTAGGCGAGTTGATCGCCCAAGGACAAGGCATCGGCTCCCAAAGCGCCACAGGCAAAGTCGTTACGGCGGCAACGCCAGAGGAAGCTGTGCGCAAAATGTCGACCGGCGCCATTCTGGTCGCTCCATCCACCGACAAAGAATTCATGCCCGCTTTCGAGAAAGCGGCGGCGGTCATCACCGAATGCGGCGGCATTACTTGTCACGCTGCGGTCGTCGGCTTGAACCTCGGCATCCCGGTTATCGTTGGCGTGAGCGATGCTACGAAGCTGCTGCATGACGGTATGGAAGTGACGTTGTACGCCGAGAAAGGCGTTATATACTCCGGACAAGCTAAGGTGCTGTAAGAAGAACCCGCATGTAGAATCGAAAGCGACGGCAGATGCCGTCGCTTTTGTCGCAGTTTGCGGCAAAGGAAGGAAGAAACGATGAAAACGTGGTATTTACATTCGTTAAGGGTAAGGTATCAGGAGACGGATCGGATGAAGGTCGTCTACCATGCGAACTATTTAAACTGGTTCGAGATTGGACGTACGGAATGGATTCGCCACGCAGGCATTTCTTATCGCGAGATGGAAGAGAAAGGGCTGCTGCTGCCCGTCACCTATATGGAAGCCTCTTTCCTTCAGCCGGCGCAGTATGACGACTGGGTGACGGTTTGTACCTGCATGACGGAGATGACGGCTTTGCGCGTTCGCTTCGAATCCCGAATCGTCATCGGCGACCTGGCTGCGTCCCATGGCACGGTATATCGTGGCGACGAGCCACCCGGAGAAACGCTTGTGCATGGCGGAACACGCCACGTGTGGGTCAATGACGCATGGAAACCCTTGCGGTTGGACCGGGAAGTCCCGGAATTTTATGCGAAAATGCAGGCATTGGTGCAGGGAACACAATCGGCCGACTGAAGAAGGGGCGATCGTTGTGTATAAGTGGTTGGTTGCACTGATCATCATCGTTCCAGCGGCCGAGCTATGGGGCATTGTGGAAATGGGGCGGCATATCGGCGGTTGGGCCACCTTCGGCCTTCTGCTGCTTACCGGATTCGCGGGGGCGTGGCTCGCCCGGTCGGAAGGCCGCAAAGTGTGGCAGCAGGCGCAGCGGCAGATGGAGGCGGGCCAGATCCCAGGCAACTCCATCCTCGACGGTTTATGCGTATTGGTAGGCGGCTTCCTGCTGATGATGCCCGGATTTATTTCGGACATTGTCGGAATTACCCTTTTGTTTCCGCTAACCCGACCTTTCTACCGTCTATTCCTGTATCGCTGGCTGGAGCGCAAAATTCGTTCGGGCTCTTTCACGATCCGCCGGGGTCCCCCCCGATGGTGATCGTCCTCTTCGGGCCGGCCCTCGGGAGGCCTTTTTACATTCTGTTAACCATTCGTTTACGCATCTATTACAATCGCTGATCATAATAGAACGATAAGGCCTGACCCAAAAATCGCCGTATCGGAGCAAGGGGGAAAATCCGATGAAAAAGGCATTCAGCCGGCCGACTTCCAGTCATTCAAGTAAATACATCAACCGGGATTTGAGTTGGCTCGAGTTCAACCGCCGTGTGTTGGAGGAGGCGGAGGACGCCTCGACGCCGCTTTTGGAGCGGCTCCAATTTCTCGCGATCACGGCGAGCAACCTGGACGAATTCATGGGAGTCCGGGTCGCAGGACTCAAGGACCAATGCAAGGCAGGCTACAACAAAAGTGATTTCACCGGTTATACGCCTCAGGGTCTCATCAGGCGCATCATGAAGCGGACCAGCCGGATCGTCAAGGATCAATACCGGACCTATCGGGAGCTCATGCGACTCTTGGCCAAGGAAGGCGCGGCCATCGTTTCGTGGGAGGAGTTGAATCCGGATCAGCAGCAATCGATGAAGTCGTATTTTCAGGACATCGTTTACCCGGTTCTCACACCGATGGCCGTAGACCTAAGCCGCCCGTTTCCGCTGGTGCACAGCAATGAAGTCTATTTGGCGGTCGTGCTGCAGCCGCTGTCGCCGGGCGAGAAGCAGGAGGACAGGGTGTTCTGCGCCATGGTGCAGGTACCGGGCATTTTGCCGCGGACCGTAACCGTTCCGGGTCGCAAAAACAGCCGCAAACAGACTTTTCTGCTGCTCGAAGAACTCATCAAGCAACACATCGGCCTTCTATTCAGCGGATATACCACCGAGGCGGTGCATGCGTTCCGGATTACGCGCAACTCCGACTTGACCTTGAATGAGGAAGGGGCGGACGACCTTCTCCAAGAGATCGAGAAAGAACTGCGCAGACGCCGCCGAGGTCTTCCGGTCCGGCTGGAGATCGAAAAAGGCATGCATCCAAGCGCGCTCGAACTGCTCAAGGACGAACTCGAGCTGGACAACGATTTGTTCGAAATCGAAGGTCCTCTTGATTTGGCATTTGTTTCTACATTCGCCGGTTCGCTTGTGAACTTCGATCATCTCCGCTATCCGAAATTGGAACCGTCCTACCCTGCCGAGTTCCACGAAGAAGAAGACATGCTGGGGGTCATCCGAGAGCGGGATGTGCTCGTATACCATCCTTATGAGTCCTTTGAAGTCGTCAACGATTTCATCATCGAGGCGGCAGTCGATCCGGAGGTGCTGGCGATCAAAATGACGCTTTACCGGGTCAACGCCGATTCCGTACTTGTGCAGGCTCTGGCCAAAGCGGCTGAGTCGGGGAAACAGGTGACCGTGGTCGTCGAAATCAAAGCCCGATTCGATGAAGAGCGCAATATCGCTTGGGCCCGGCAATTGGAGAAAGCGGGCTGCCATGTCGTATTCGGCCTGGTCGGGTTGAAAACGCATGCGAAAATCACGCTGGTCGTCCGGCGGGAAGCGGGAACGCTGCGGCGGTATGTCCATGTCGGTACAGGCAACTATAACGAAAGCACAGCCCGGTTATACACCGACGCGGGGTTGTTCACCTGCAACCCGGATATCGGGGCCGACGCGTCCGCCCTGTTCAACGAGATGACCGGCTATTCCTCGCCGCACGACTGGCGGGCGTTCGCGGTGGCGCCCGGCGAGCTGAAGCCCAAGCTTTTTGGCCTGATCGATCGGGAAATCGAGAATGCTCAGGCAGGGCGGCCGGCGCGAATCACGGCCAAGATGAACTCCCTGTCCAACCAGGAGATGATCGATAAGCTGTATGAAGCCTCTCAAGCCGGGGTAACAATCGAATTGATCATTCGGGGAGTCTGCTGCCTGCGGCCGGGTGTTCCGGGTCTCAGCGAGAAGATCCGGGTCGTCAGCATCCTCGACCGGTTTCTCGAGCATTCGCGGATATTGGCGGTTGCGGCGGGCGGGAACGAGGAAGTATACATATCCAGCGCCGACTGGATGACGCGGAATTTAACGAGGCGCGTGGAAGTGATGTGTCCGGTGTACGATCCGGCACTGCGCCGCATGTTGATTAATTTGCTGCAGATGAACTTGCACGACAACGTCAAGGCGAGCGAGTTGATCCCAGGAGGCGGCTATGAACGAGTCTCCAATGCGCTGCCGCAGCTGCGCAGTCAATTCGAGGCTGCGAATATTCCGGTATGGAAGACGAGCGCAGCTCTCGAATTATCCATTGTCAAAGACTGACCCGGCGGGTCAGTCTTTGGATTCCATGTGCAAAACAGGCTTTATCCCCCATATTTTCTTAAAATCTTTCGAGAGCGCCTCCACTTCCACTTGCTCTACCGACAACGGGTGATCGGTCTGAGCTTTTAATCGGAGTTGGTTCCCGCTTACTTCCACTTGAAGAGAACGGATCGCCTGCGATTGGCTGCGGTCGAGGGCTGCAGCCAGTTGCAGAAGCGATCCCAGATGGGCTGCGGTGTCCACGTCTCCGTCATGCAGCATGGAACGATAGGGCGACAGCTTGCGCCTGAGCTGGTTCATTCCCTTGAATGAAGCGATGGCGGCGGTCAATAAGATTTCCCGATGCGGCAATCCGTTCCAATGGGTATGAATCAACATATAAAAGGTATGGTCCTCTACATCGTTGAGGTCGATGACGGCCCCGATGCGGAACAGCATGGCTGCCGCTTCCAGCCAAACGCGGGTTTTCGAAGGGAATTCGGAGTCCTTTGCCAATCGATCGTAAATCGACAACACCAACAGCCGGACTTGTTCCAAATGTTCACGCGGTATTGTCGGATACAAAGCATGTAAATTACGGATGCTGTCTTCAAGCACTTGGTTTGCGGTTTTCGTCTCCATACCGGGCAGGCACGTTTCGAAAAACAATCCGTCCCGCAGGCCTGCACCGCATACGACCAGCCGGTCGGAGCCGCATTCGCGCATGACCGAACGAAGGATGGCCATTCCCGGTACAATGACGTCGGCACGGTCTTTGGACAAGCCGGGCAGTTTCCGCCGTTTACTTACCGGCATTTCCGATAGTTGGCGGAGCTCGGAAGACAGCTCGTCCTCCGTCTGTTCATACCCGTGCAGCAGCGGAAACGGATACTCCGTTTGGTGCTGACGCAGCTTGGCGAATGCCCGGACGGTACCGCCAAGACCGATCAGCGGCAGTCCAGGATGACGGGAAATCCACGATTCATTGTTCAAGAACTTTCTCGTATCTTCCTGAATGTCGTGAAGAACGGACGATTCCACCGGTCCTTCCTCCAGCCCGAAACGTGCGGCCGTATTCACGGATCCGATCGGGAATGAAACCGAGTGCAAACGGTGCCGGTTCTTGAGCAAGGTAATTTCCGTGCTTCCCCCGCCGATGTCCACGACAAAGCCATCCGAAAGATTTAATGTGCCGAGCATTCCGAGACTTCCTATGCGCGCTTCTTCCTCCCCGGGCAATATTTCGATATCCAGCCCGGTTGTTTCTTTCAGCCTGCGGATGATCCGTTCCCGGTTAACCGCCGCACGTATGGCGGCGGTGGCGACGGCACGAATACGTAACGCTCCATGCATACGGCATATGCTGCGATAATGAAGCAGCACTTCCGACAGCTCGTTCACCGCCTCATCAGGCAGTTCCCCGTCCGGTGTCAGCCGTTGGCTGAGACGGGCGGGCCATCGGCCCTGATCGATGATTCGGTACGACCGATCTTGCGTCATCCGATAAACGGCCAGCCTCACCGTATTGGAGCCGATGTCAATAATCCCTGTCACTTCCGCCGATCTCATGGAGCACCTCCGAATCAAGGGAACAAGTGATAGTAAACATTTTAAAGTTATATTGTACCATTAACGTGACTGACGGCAAAAGAACCTTTATGGTGTCGATAAAGCAATTTTATGCGGGGGTTGGTTTCATTCGCCTTCGAAATCGTTTATCATGAAAAAAGGTGCGAATCCATGCAATTATTTGTGTTTTGCGCGATTTTTGGAGTCGGGCATCGTTCCATCTCCCGCGCAGCGAGTTTTTCGCGATCCGCTGGAGGCGTAACGTCCCGTCGGCAAGCGGCATTTCCCGGACAAAGGAGAGAGAAACATGACGGCGACCAAAGGCTTGGAAGGTATCGTAGCAGCCTCGTCCTCGATCAGCTCGATTATCGACGGTGTTCTGACTTACCGAGGCATCAACATTGACGAATTGGCGGAAGAAGCGACATTTGAAGAAGTCGCGTATTTGCTTTGGCATGGCAAACTCCCTAGCCGAGCGGAGCTGGACGGTCTCAATGCCCAATTGGGCGAATATGCGGAAGTGCCGGCGGAAGTCATCTCCGGGCTTCGTTTATACCCGAAGAACAGCAACTCGATGGCTGCGCTCCGCACGGCGGTATCCAGCTTGGCGCTGTATGACGCGGAAGCGGACGACATGAGCCGCGAGGCTAATATCCGTAAAGCAATGAAGCTGCAAGCGCAGCTGCCGACGGTGGTCGCCGCTTTCGCGCGCATCCGCCAAGGCCAGGATCCGATCGCCCCTAAGAAAGGCGTAGGTATCTCCCACAATTTCCTCTACATGCTCACCGGGCAGGAACCTGCCAAAGTTGCCGTCGAAGCCATGGACAAGGCGTTGGTGCTGCATGCGGACCACGAATTGAACGCTTCCACCTTCGCAGCTCGCGTGACGGTCGCTACCCTGTCGGATATTTATTCCGGCGTGGTTTCCGCGATCGGCGCTCTCAAAGGCCCGCTGCACGGCGGTGCCAATGAAGCGGTTATGGTCATGCTCGACGAAATCGGTTCGCTTGCTAACGTGGAACCCTACATCCAGAACAAGCTGAACAAAAAAGAGAAAATCATGGGTTTCGGCCATCGGGTGTACCGCAATGGGGATCCGCGCGCGAAGCATCTGATGGTAATGTCCCGCCAGCTCGGCGAGCTGAAGGGTGACATGAAACTGTATGAAATGTCGATCAAGATTGAAGAGCTTGTCACCGGACAAAAAGGCTTAAAGCCGAACGTGGACTTCTACTCCGCATCTTGTTACACCATGCTGGGGATTCCGCGCGATCTGTTCACGCCGATCTTCGCGATCAGCCGCGTATCCGGCTGGACGGCCCACATTCTCGAGCAGCTCGAAGACAATCGGCTGATTCGGCCGCGTGCAGAATATGTGGGTCCTGTGGATCAGCATTACGTCGCGGTCTCCCAGCGAGTCTAATTTTGTAGAACGCTTCGACCGGCGAACCGGCTGCTGCGAGCAGCAGCGCGGAACGCCGGTTTCTTGCGAAATATATGAATGGAGGAACATCTGACTATGAAATTGGAAAAATTCGCAGCGCCGACCTCCGGCCAACCCATTACCGTAAACAACGGCGTCCTGAATGTGCCTAATGATCCGATCATTCCGTTTATCGAAGGCGACGGCACAGGCCGCGACATTTGGCGCGCTTCGCAGCGCGTGCTGGACGCGGCAGTCGAGAAAGCCTACAAGGGCGAGAAGAAGATCGCCTGGTACGAAGTATTCGCCGGCGAGAAAGCTTTTAATGCTTACGGCGAGTGGCTGCCTGCCGATACGTTGACCGTCATCCGCGAGTACTTCATCGCCATTAAAGGACCGTTGACTACGCCAATCGGCGGCGGCATCCGTTCGCTGAACGTGGCGCTTCGCCAAGAGCTGGATCTGTATACTTGCCTTCGCCCGGTGCGTTACTTCCAAGGCGTACCCTCCCCTGTTAAACGTCCGGAGCTGGTGGACATGGTCATTTTCCGCGAGAACACGGAAGACATCTACGCCGGCATCGAGTATCAAGCCGAGTCTGCCGATGTGAAGAAGGTTATCGAATTCCTGCAAAAGGAAATGGGCGTCAAAAACATCCGTTTCCCGGAAACGTCCGGTATCGGCATCAAGCCGGTCTCGTCCGATGGCTCCAAACGTCTCGTTCGCGCGGCTATCGAATTTGCGGTGAAGCACCAACGCAAATCCGTTACCTTGGTGCATAAAGGCAATATCATGAAATTCACGGAAGGCGCGTTCAAAAACTGGGGCTATGAAGTAGCCGAAACCGAGTTCGCGAACCAAACCTTCACGTGGGGTCAATACGACAAAATCAAGGCAGAGCAAGGCGAAGAAGCAGCCAACGCAGCACAGAAAGCGGCACTGGATGCAGGCAAAATCCTCGTGAAGGACGCTATTGCCGACATCGCGCTTCAACAAGTCCTGACCCGTCCGACGGACTTCGACGTCATCGCGACACTGAACCTGAACGGCGACTACTTGTCCGACGCCCTTGCCGCGCAAGTCGGCGGAATCGGGATCGCTCCGGGCGCCAACATCAATTATATGACCGGACATGCCATCTTCGAAGCCACTCACGGCACGGCGCCCAAATATGCGGATAAAGACGTGGTGAACCCGGGTTCCGTTATCCTCTCCGGCGTCATGATGTTCGAGCACCTCGGCTGGCTGGAAGCGGCCGACCTGATCTACAAAGGGTTGGAAACGTCCATCAACCACAAAACGGTCACTTACGACTTCGCCCGTCAGATGGAAGGCGCGAAAGAAGTGAAGTGCTCGGAGTTTGCGGACACCATTATTGCCAATATGTGACGGAAGAGATCATTATTCAAGGAGGCAATTTCGTTATGGCCATTAGACGTGCGAAAATTACCGTGGTCGGTGCCGGGTTTACCGGCGCGACGACTGCGCTTATGCTGGCGCAAAAAGAATTGGGCGACGTCGTTCTGCTCGATATTCCACAACTGGAGAATCCGACCAAAGGCAAGGCGCTGGACATGATGGAGTCCACGCCTGTTCAAGGCGTCGATTCCAACATCGTCGGCACCTCGAATTACGGGGATTCCGCGAATTCCGACGTTGTCATCATCACGGCGGGTATCGCCCGCAAACCGGGCATGAGCCGCGACGATCTCGTCAACACGAATGCCGGCATCGTGAAGTCGGTCTGCGAGCAAATCAAAGCGACCAGCCCGAACGCCTATGTGATCATCCTGTCCAATCCGGTTGACGCGATGACCTATGTCGCCAACAAGGCGCTCGGCTTCCCGAAAAACCGCATTATCGGCCAATCCGGCGTTCTCGATACCGCCCGCTACAACACTTTCCTCGCACAGGCGTTAAACGTGTCGGTAGAGGACGTACGCGGAGTCGTCATGGGCGGCCACGGTGACGATATGGTCCCGCTCGTGCGGTATACGACGATCGGCGGCATTCCGGTTGAGAAGCTGCTCCCGAAGGATCAAATCGAAGCAATCGTTCAACGCACACGCGTAGGCGGCGGAGAAATCGTCAACCTGCTGGGCAACGGCAGCGCCTACTACGCACCGGCTGCTTCGCTCGTCCAGATGACGGAAGCGATCCTCAAGGACAAGAAACGCATCCTGCCGGTCATCGCGCTGCTGCAAGGCGAATATGGCTACGACAACCTGTTCATGGGCGTGTTGGCCGTACTCGGCGGTGACGGGATTGAGAAAGTCATCGAGCTCGACTTGACGACCGACGAGAAAGCTGCGCTGGAGAAATCCGCTCAGTCCGTACGCAACGTCATCCAAATCGTCGAAAACGCGTAATCGGAGCCTTGGCTTCGTCAGGCTTCAGTCCGTTTGTGCGGCGGACTGGAGCTTTTTCTATTTTAAGCACAACCATATTCGGTTCGTTGGTTCCGGCACCTCGTTTCGTGTATACTGATCTTGTCCTTGTATGTTGACTAATGGAGGTTTCGGGAAATGTTTAAGATCATGCTGTTTTTGCATGTGGTCGGAGCAGTTGGGATGGGAATATACGCGATCCTGCCGTTTTTGGCGGCGAAATTCAGCAAGTTGTCGGGAGCGGCGCAGGAAGGTTTGGCCAGTGGTCTCATGACAGCGGCCAGAATCGGCCAGTATTCGTTGATCCTGCAATTGTTGACGGGCGGATATTTGATGTCGCAATCCGACACCAAATATGCGGTAGGCTGGATGATTACCGTGCTGGTTCTTTTCCTGGCGATCGGGGCCCTGTCCGGCATCGTGCAAGCACCGATCAAGCGCATCGTAACGGCAGCCAAGAACGGGCAAGACACCAGCACGTCCGTCGCGAGAGTGCGTTCGCTAAGCGTGATTATTTTGATTCTGTTCCTCGTGATCCTCTGGTTCATGTTGAATCGTTGGTACGCCTAACACCGCGAAACATTGAAACCTCGTAGTGCTCCACCGAATGGGGCGGGACACGAGGTTTTTTTGCGTTCAACTTTACTTTCGAATCTTCACCGTATCGGGGGGCTGGGACTGCGCGTTGTTCGATTGGCTTTTGTATACGGGGACAATGACCCTCATCTGTCAGAAGGGATGAATTGGTTTCGTAACTGGAACCCCGCACAACGAATTCACTTGGTTCATCATGCAGATTTTGCTCAAGCCGTAATACTCGCCGCCAGATCGGAAGGAATTGATGGGTAAATCTACAATGTGGCCGACGATGAACCTGTGTCCGCTGGAGAGATCATGCATATTCAAAACGAACCGGTTGCTAAAGATGCGGCAACCCGTCCGCTCGATCCATCGTGGCAGCAAATCGTGGATACCGCCAAAATTCGCGGCTAATTGGGTTTCCGGCCTCTTTATCCGTCTTTACATGATGCGGTGGTTGCGGGAACCTTGTAA
>JAQBPQ010000099.1 GCA_028287445.1 Cohnella sp. | reverse complement strand
GAAAAAAGCCCATCAGAAGTACTCTGATGGGTTGCTTATTCTTTATAGGCCTCGAAGTCGCAAGCTCTGAAATAAGGTTCTTGAGCGAGCATCAGCTCTGAGTATTTTAACAGGCCGTGTCCGATTTCCGGATCCATTAACAGGGTCAGATCAAGTTCCCGAATCTCACTGCCTTCTACGGATTGCTCATGGCTCCAGAAAGGTTCCATGGCCGGACGATCGCATTGAAACCCTGCCTGGCGCAGGTTTTGAAGCCATTCATCCACGGAGTGGATCTTAGCGATGCCAAAATAGTCCTTAATCTCCGTATAGATCGGTTCCGGAATTTCCGCGAAAAGGACCATCTCGCGATCAAGCAGTCTTCCGCCCGGTTTCAGTACCCGATGGTATTCTTCCAAGGCTTTCGGAAAATCGGTGAAAATGGTGACTGATTCGGCAAACACCACATCAAAGGCTTCATTCGGAAAGGGCAACGATTCAATATTCCCTTCCACCCAATTGACGCCCTCAATCCCTTCTTGCTGCGCCCGGCGCCTCGCTTTTTGCAGCATAAGCGGATGCTGATCAAGCGCTGTCACTCGGAATCCCTGCTTTGCAAGATAACATGCGCTTTTCCCTGTGCCGCAGCCAACCTCCAGAATCCTCAGATCACTGGGCTGCAAAGCTTTCTCCATAAGCTTTTTGGTTGCCCTAAACCCTCCCGGATGAGCCGATGCCACTCCCAGCCTAGAGAGAAGATCCATGTACTCCAATGTCGTTCCTCCTTCATGCCTTCATGTTTCATCAGATATATGGAGGAGGTCGTTGCGTCGTGTTGGTATTTGCCTACCCGGAAGAAATTTACAGGACAAATGCAAATCCGTTATACCCGTACAAGCGGACGGAGGTTCTCGGAATAAATTGTATAACAATTGGAGAAGAGGTGAGGTAACGGAAATGCTTGTACAATCGAACAAAGCGATAAGTGAAGATACGATGGAATGGATGCAGCAACCTGTGTGCGTTGTGCTCAACGACGGTAGTTATTATGTGGGCTGGATTACCGGCTTGAATAAGAAAGAACTGACGCTCTCCGGCCGCAAAGGACAAGGAAAAATCAAAAAAAATTCGCTGCACCACTCAGGCAAACCGAGAATATCTGCCTTTGTCCCTGAAGGTCCTGCCTTTAATTCCTTCGAAGGCGGCGGATTTCCTCCATTCGGTTTTTTCCCTGAGGGTGCCGGGTTTCCGGGTGCCGGGCTTCCGACGGCCGGGCTTCCGGCTGCCGGGCTTCCGGCTGGTGGCGGTGACGGGTTCATGGGCTTTGTGAAGAAAGCATGGCCGGGAATCCAGATCGGCATGGGTATCGTCAGAACGATTATGCCACTCATGGGCGGACTAAAACTTTAGGCAAAGAAAATGTGTAGGTAGATGCGGATTCTGAACGGAATGTGCTATCGTACTGTCCGTATATTTAACTACACATAAACTGGCAAGGTGATGATCCATCACAATCAAACCGACGGTGGTGATCAATGTGAGTGTTGGAGTTGGATATACCTGCGCCGGATATGGAGCAGGTCGTGCAGCTGCGTTTGCTCTTGTGCTCTTCGTCCTGCTTGTCATCATTTTGAGAGCTGGCATTTGGTAATTGCCGCTACAATGTGAATGGGAACAAACTTAAACGGGTGGTGAAAAAGTGGGTTACCCTGTAGGAGGAGTAGGTTATAGCTGCGGCGGTTACGGCGGCGGGGCAGCGTTTGCGCTGGTGCTCTTCATTCTGCTCATTATCATTTTGAGAGCTGGCATTTGGTAATCCCCATCTAATCCCTCATAGCTCAATCCCCCATCAGGTCGATCCCGGCTTGGCGGGGGATTTTTTTCATAGAAAAGGATGCGGATACGGATTAAGTTCTTCATCCGTGAGAAATCGTGTCGAGAACCCGAGATCCCTAGGTACCCGCCTCAGTCTATCCAGCCCTGTCAACCGTTTGAGTTGATGGCCGAACGTCATAGGCAGCATGCCCGGGATGATAACTTTCACGCATTGCAATCCGTTACGCAACACTTCAGGCGTAGTCTGATCGACTACAACAACGTCGAGCTGCAATCGACGGAATTCCTGCAGCATCGTCTTTAAATCTTCCGTCAGATCCAAATGGGGTGTCCTTTCCCCAAATTCCTCCGCGAATGTTCGAAGCGGACGATTGGGTTCCAATAAAAACTGCAAACGCTCCTCCGCATCAGGTATTGTATACAAGAAGGCATGATCCTGCATCTCACTTACGAGATCCGGATCCTCAAGCATTTGGCCAAATTCCTCCCTTCTGGTTTCAACCATTTCGTCAAGATACCCGGTATGCGCAGCCAGCTCGAAAATAGCGCTTTTCGCGGCACGGATCGGATCCAAATGAGCACCTGCCGCACAAATGAGGTTGGCTCCCGTGTTTTTTCGGTTTTTCGCGGTCGCCCATATACTCGGAATTCCGTTTTCCATCGTGGAGTTAAATAAAAAAAGATCGTAACCCGCAACCGCCTGCATGCGGTCGATCATGAGCAGCAGTTCTTTATCATGGGCGGTTTCGGGATCAAGTCGAGCAAGCGGCAGCTTCGCGTACCAAGTCAGCAAAAAAGCATCCCGTTCCACGATTTCCATAATGCCGTATAATATCGCTTCTTCCAAGCTTCCGCCCAAAGCACAGCCATTGGAGCCTTCCGTGACGAACCTGCCTCCAACTGCCGTTCCATAGTAAGCGAGCTCTTGCGGAACCAGAATCGGACGTTCCTGCAAAATCGAATAACCCCATATCCAAGGAATTCGGGCTTCACTGTCAAAAGGCTCGAAAGGAAAATCCGGCAGAGCATACTGTTCCTCGGAATATAGCCCCACAGAGACCGGATCGAGCGCTTGGTCCTGCAAATTCCGATAAGAATCGTAGACTTTGGTTTGTTTACCGCGCGGCAACATCCCGCAATATCGCTCGAGTCCTTCCAAAATGGCAATATGTTCGCTTTCTTGGTAGGAATGGGACCGACCTGCCGTCCATTCATTCCCTGCCCATGAGGGCAGACTCACTTGGACATCGCAGAAAGGCGACAGAGGATCCCAGGATTTCCTGTTTATCAAGCCTGTCCGATCGTCCCAATAGTCACGGACCAAGCCATCTGCCAACTCCGCCATGGATCTGCAGCGATAAGTTTCGGCATTTATTTTGGGTCTCGGTTGAAGAGAAATTCGCGCAATCTCCGGCATATCTTCTTCCAACCGGGCGCATATCCGGCATAATGGGTCCGGCAAAAACGTGTGCAGTGAACTGGTCAACGTTTTCAAATCGACTACATATATTCCTCCTTCCGTGCAGGCCGGATTGCCTTGAAGGATGGTCTGCACCTCTGCCAAGATCAAGCAGCTCATCTGCAATAAGCCCGAATACGAAATGGAATGATCTGCCTGTATAACGCCGTGCCTGAATAGACTCATTTGCTGTTCCATGCTATTCTCCCGGTCGCTGCCAGCCGCAAAGCGTCTCATCTCCGCACATTGAGAACATCCGGGTTTACCGGGACGAACCAAAGGTCCGACCACCCCTTCATCGAACACAATAAATCCGCTCAGCCACGGTTTGCCTTCCCGCTGGAGCTCCTGTTCTGCCGCCAAATATTCAAACGGACGATAATCATCACTCAGAACCAGACACACCTTTGCCCTTTTCGGAACGCCTGATTTCAAATCCTTCCTGCGGATAACCTTATAGGGTATAGACAGTTTCCCATGTACAAGGTCTGCTAACCGTCCTTTTCCGATGACCGCTACAACATCACTCACCGCACCGCACTCCTCCCCTTTCACACGCACATCTCAATTTATGAGGAAAGGGTTTTCCAAAATACGTGTTGCTCGGAATCTCCTATTTTCATTTTTATTTAAGGAATGTAAATTATGATCAATGTAATCAGTTAGAGGGGAATGTATCGCGATCAAAAACAGTCCAAGAGTATTTATACCTGCAATCCTCGTTGCTGCTGCAAGCCTATGTCTCATCCTTTATTCGTTTTTGGGATTGACGCATCTTCGTCCGCCGTCCATGAACCCAGGAACCGGGCATATTGGAATGGGACCAAGAGGAGAAAAGAGCAATGACGGATTATTCAGGACGATAGGTTCACTCACCGTTTTTCTCGGAGCATTCAGCTATGCTTGGCTGCGTTTGAAGACGAAGAGGAGATCGTCCTCACCCTTCGTTCGATTGTTGGTCAAATGGTTCGATAAACTCCACAAGTATACCGGTTATTCGGCAATCGTGCTGATTGCCATCCATGGCACCTATTTTCTGACCCAAGCGGCCATTAAAAGGGAAACGTACACCGGCATTGCAGCATTCGCTTTGCTGTTATCGCTTGGAATATACGGTTTTCTGATTCGAAGGGTGCCCTACAAGCACATGCAGAAAATTCATTTTCTGTTGGCGACCGCGTTTGCCTTCGCTGCACTTCTTCATGCGGGGGGCACGGCAATTATGGCCACGCTGAGTGTAGTTGTATTTTGGGGCATCGTTTGGCTGATTGAACAGAAGTCCAAGCCTTCTGAAGACTAATTCTTCCTTTCTTGCAACAAAGCGGCCCTGCGTATGCAGAGGCCGCTTTAAGTATCAATATTGTTTTTCCAAATCCACTCGATTCACGGATGGAGCGCGTCCCTCCACGTAATCTTGTAAATTACACAGAAAAATATCCATCGCTCGTGAATCGTATTGGGCGGTCGAGCCGGCATTATGAGGCGTAATAATCACGTTATCCATTCCCCACAAAGGGCTTTCAAGCGGCAGAGGCTCCTGTTCGAATACATCCAACGCCGCTCCGGCGATTGTTTTCTCCTGCAGCGCTTCAACCAAAGCGTTGGTATCCGTCGTTCCACCACGCCCAATATTGATAAAGTACGCCGTTGATTTCATAAGGTGGAACTGGGACCGACCGAACATATGACGCGTCTCACTGGTCAACGGAAGCGTGACCACGACATAATCACTTTCCTTCAATACCTCCTTCAGACCGGTTATATCGAACATCCGGTCCACATGCGGGGAAGGTCTTCCGGACATGCGAACTCCTAGAACTGTCATTCCGAACGCCTTTGCCAGCCGGGCAGTTTCTTCACCGATGGCGCCGACTCCGATAATGCCCACCGTCTGATTATGGATTTCCTTCAGGGAACCGAAATCCCCCCACTCTTTTCGCCCTTGATATCGAACTGCTGTATGTAGTTCTCGGGCGAACATCATCATCATGGCCAATATCGTTTCGGAGATCGGAAAAGCATGAACGCCGCTTGCGTTGGTAACCATCACGCCCAGCCGGGCAAGGTCGTTAAGCGGCAATTTGTCTACCCCGGCCCCCCAATTTTGTACCCAACGCAGCTTCGAGTCCGGTGCCAGAATCGCTTCCGCAGCTGAGTGACTCCAGCCAAGAACAATCTCAGCCTCTTTCAGATGCGCTTTCCAGAGTGAAGATTCATTGCTCCGCTGAATGATTTGCCAATCCGGCGCTGATTCTCGAATCCGGTCATATTGTTCATCCGGCAATCGATGAAGACAAACGATGGTACGCATCCGGCATCTCCCTCCTCTTCTTCCGCTACCCTCTAATTGTTAACCTGATAGCTGACGAATGCCAATTGCCTGCTGTCGGGCGACCAAGAATTGACGTTGATCGTGCCCTGCCCGCCGAACAGTTGGACCAGTGTATGACTTTCGCCGCCATCGCTCGATATTAAGCGGATTTCGATGTTCTTGTCCGCGGGATGATCGCCGGGAGCGACATCATCCTTGCGGTAAGCGAGAAAAGCGACCGATTTGCCATTGGGAGATACATGCGGGAACCAGTTGTTGCTTTCATCAAAGGTCATCTGCGTCTGCTCGCTCCCGTCGGCGTTCATGCGCCAGACCTGCATAAGGCCGGTACGTACAGAGTTGAACCAAATGTACTTTCCGTCCGGCGAGTATTCGGGGCCATCATCAAGGCCTGGAAGATCGGTTAACTGCATTTCCACTCCACCGCTGACCGGGATCGTGTAAATATCGTATTGACCGTTCCGCTCCGCACAATAAGCCAATGTACTGCCATCCGGCGACCAGCCGTGCAGATAGCTGGGTGCCATCGGCGTCAGAAGGATCGGATCCCCTCCCTTAAGAGGTAAAACGTAGATGCGGGACTGGCCATCCTCGCGAGTGTGATGGCTAACCGCGATAAGTGAATGGTCGGGAGACAGGACATGGTCGTTGTTGCATTGGGTGGCGTATCCCGTATCGATCACCGTACTTTCGAGCGTGCCGATGTCGAAGGAATAAAGGAGACCCAAGCTGTTATAAATGAGCCGCTTGCCGTCACGAGTCCAGTTAGGCGCCTCAATCAGGTAATCGAATTGGGCCAAGGCCTTGCGCTCGCCTGTCTGTATATCGACCGTTTCAAGGGTACTGAGCACGTCGCGGCCAACCATTTTGACGGGTTCCAATAAACTCTTCATTGCTTTCTCCCCTATCCTTATTAACTCCCTATTATCCTTCTAGAACGTTTGTCTTCGCAACTTTGCTTTCTCCATGCAGCAACTTGGCGATAATCAATAAAGCGGGTAATACCAATAGGATAGGGATGATAAATAGATAAGGGGATATTCCCTTAATCATTGTCGGCAGTAAATAACCGACGAGGGATGCCGCTTGCGTAATGAGGATGTACAGGCTGGCCCCAAAACCCGTATAGTTAATAAACATCCGCTGCACGTATCCCATGGCTACTCCATATAAAATAGAGACGAACAAGGAATAGACCGGTTGGACGGCAAAAAACAAGGCGATTGGAGAAGCTGACGCATAAACAAAATAGGCCACGAGTGCACATGAACCGCCTAGAAAGATGATCCGCTTGCTCCCAAAC
>JAQBPQ010000048.1 GCA_028287445.1 Cohnella sp. | reverse complement strand
CACTCGAGTGCTGAAATACACTTCATTTCATCTGGATGCGGCTGAAGACGATTTGTAGTGCCAAACTGCACTTGAAATCCGATTCTGGTACCGTTTATAGAGGTTTCCCCGTAAACAAGTGTACTTTGGCACCACGGCAGCGACGAAGTTGGGTTGATGCTCGAAACAAGTGTACTTTAGCACCTGAAGAATTCTGCAGGGAGTAGCGAGTGTGCAGGGTTGGTAGTAAGTTAGGATTACTTAGAATTATTTAGGATTACTTAGCGGCGAAGTAGCGGGAGTGCGTGGATAAAAGCAACCGAAAGTAACTGTGCGCGGGTGAAACAGCCAAGTTGTGCAACAAAAAATCCACCCCGCAGGGTGGATTTGCGTTGTAATCTTGCTCAGGAAGCGACCGAAGCGACCGCCAAGATATCGGTCCATTTGGCTTGCATGGCCTCAATGCCGACGCGCTGGACGAAGGCGTGGAACGACTCGCCTTTCTGGCGGGAGTCTTTGTAGAAGCCAACCAGCTCCGCCAGCCTAAAGGCGACGTCGTCACCTTTGACACGGCCCTTGAGCGCTGTGTTGTACATGGCGCCTGGGCCAAGCGTCCCGCCGACGGCGATGTCGAACGCGTCGACCATGCCTTCCGGCGTTTTGATCAGGGAGCCTTGCAAGCCTATGTCGGCTACGTGTTTCTGGCCGCAGCTGTTCGGGCAGCCGATGAAGTGGATGCGTACCGGCTCATCCAGCTGGATATGGTCGTCGAGGTACTGGGCCACGCGGCGTGCGCGTTCCTTGGTCTCCACGAGGGCCAAGTTGCAGAATTCGTTACCTGTGCAGGAAACGGTACGGCTCATGAACCGGTTTGGATTCGGTGTGAGACGCTGCAGAATCGGGGCTTGCAGCAGTTCTGCGACTTTGTCGTCCGGTACTCCGGTGAGGATCAGGTTCTGCGATATCGTGGTGCGGATTTGGCCGTCACCGTAACGGTCGGCCAAATCAGCCAGTTGTTCGAACTCGTCGCTGCTTGTCCGGCCTACGGGAACATTCAGTCCCACATAATTCAATCCGGCTTGCTTCTGCGGATGGACTCCATCGAAGTAAGCGGCATTCCAGCCGATCGTGCGATCCTCGCCGAGAGACGGCATTGGGCCGATGTGCTCGATCAGTTTCTCATGGAACTTCTCGGCTCCCCATTCGGCGACCAAGAATTTCAGACGCGCATAGTGGCGTTTTTGGCGATAACCATAGTCGCGGAAAATGCTCGTGACGCCGATGGCGACCTTCAGCATATCTTCCGGACGAACGAACATATCGAGTTGTTTGCCCAGATGCGGCTTCGCGGACAAACCGCCGCCCACGGAGATATGGAAGCCGAGCACCTCCTTGCCGTCGATCACTTTGGAGGCCGGCGTGAACGCCAGGCATTGGATCTCTGCGTTGGTGCTGTTATAAATATTGGAGGAAATGGACATTTTATATTTCCGAGGCAGGTTGGAAAAATCCCGGTTGCCCAAAAAATGCTGCTCCAACTCGTCCGTCAAAGCCGTCGTGTCAAACAGCTCGTTAGGATCGATTCCCGCCAGCGGGTTGCCGACGATCGTGCGAGGGCAATCGCCGCAAGCTTCGAAGGACGACATGCCGACCGATTCCAAACGACGGAAAATGTCCGGCATTTGCTCGATTTCCAGCCAGTGGTACTGGATCGCTTGCCGGGTCGTGACATCGATCAATCCGCGTCCGTAATCCCGGCCGATGGCCGCCAATTCCCGCGTTTGCGCGCTGGTCAAAATGCCGCCGGGAATCCGGATGCGCATCATGAAATGGCCGTTGTTCGGCTTTTGCTGATAAACGCCTGCCCATTTAAACAGGTTGAAATCCTCTTCGGGAATGGAAGAGAAACCTTCCTTGGAGTACTTCTCCACGATGTCCCGGATGATGTCGAGCCCGTCTTTTTCCATTTTGTAAATTTCAAATTTATTCAGCTTTTCCGGATCTTTCATCCAGACCGCTTCGTATGCCATGGGTGAAGACTCCTTTCTCCAGAACCGTTTCGCCCGTAAGCGATAATTCCGATTAGAATAGTAAGATATTAATGTTTTGATCCTATCATATTTTAAACTTGGTCACAATGAATTGAGGCCGGACGGGTTCATCAAAGTTACTGATACCAGTTGCAACCGTTGCTTATAGGTGGATGATTCCTCGTCTTGTGACAAAGTTGTTACAGGCGTAAGTTCGGACTTGCAAGCCGGTCGCCCAGAAGCTAACATAGATGAAGATGGGTATTATATGAAGAAAAAGGGGGTCCCTCCATGTTCCTCGCGGCAACAACGGACAATGCCAGCACTTTCACTCCTTTCGACATTTTTATGCTGTTGTTCACGGTGATCATCGCGATCGGCCTGGTACGCTTGCTGCTGCAGCGGCCTCGCAAAAATATGTTCGCCATTGGTTTCGCAGTGGTCGCACTTCTGATCTTCCTGGTGGCGGACGCCAAGATGGTCAGCAGCTGGTAAAATCGGATCGGGATCAAGTGAAGCGGGTCGAAGAGCGCGAAGCTCCTCGGCCCGCTTTTTTGATCGCTGAATTCTCTCCGATAAAAACGGAATTGCCTTCTATCAGGGACGGCGAATCCGTTTTTACTCGATCTCCGACATAAACGTTTACCGCCGCGAAGTGGACGGGGATAGCCGTTTATGCTTGTGTTCAGGGCTTCCGAAATATGGTAGAGTGAGAGCATTGAAGACAAGGAAAATTTTGCCGATGGGAGAGAGGCAAATGTTCAAGAATCGTCGCCGGAAGGCGACCGTCATCGTGTTGCTTTCCTTGCTGCTGTCGGCCGGAAATGCAGTGGCGGCATCCCCTGCCGGATCCGGGGGAGTCGTGCTCGACGCCAAGGTGATAGGCGGAGAAGTTTATATCAAAGCATCCTCCATGTTGGCCCGATTGGGAGGAACCGGTTCTTACGATTCCTCATCTAAGCAATATAGTTACAGCCCCGGGTCGATGGTGCCCGATGTGATCAAGCGCGTCTCGCCATCAGTGGTCGCCATTATCGGCAAACCCGACGACGGAAGCGCCGACAACCGATTTGCGCTCGCGCACGGCACAGGAGTCATCGTCAAAACTGACGGATGGATCGTCACCAATGCGCACGTGGTCAAAGACATGACTCATATCGTGGTCGTCACCGCAGATGGCAAAGAGTACGAAGGAACCCGTAAACAGATGGACATCACGAGCGATCTGGCCCTCGTCAAGATCGCCGCGACTGGGTTAAAACCGGCGGTATTCGCCGCAACGCCGCTGAAGCTGCAAGTCGGGGAAACGGTCATCGCCATCGGCACCCCTGTATCGTTCTCGTTACGTAATACCGCCACCGTAGGGGTCCTGAGCGGAATGAACCGTTCCGTCTCTTCCGACTACAACCTGCTGCAGACGGATGCCGCCATCAATCCGGGCAATAGCGGCGGTCCTCTGGTCAACCTCAAAGGAGAAATCATCGGCATCAATTCGATGAAATTCGTGGACGTAGGGATCGACAGCATGGGTTTTGCCATTCCGGCGGATACCGTGCAATACGTTTTGAACCATTTCGATAAATACGGTAAAGTCATGCGCCCTTCCCTCGGCCTGGAACTCGAAGAAAGCTGGTCCGCGGTGGTGGGGCTTCCGACGGATGAACCGATGACCGTAACCGCAGTCACTTCTCCGTCCGCCGAAAGCGCCGGTATTGCCGCCGGCGATCACCTGTATTCGGTAGCCGGCAAGCAGATCGCAACCGTCGTGGAATTAAACGAACTGCTCAAAGCGTACCTGCCCGGACAGAAAGTAGACGTCACTTTATTAAACGCGAACGGGGATCTGGTCCATAAGAATGTGACGCTGTCGACCAGTTTGGCTCCCTAAGCGAGACACTTCCTAACCCAAAGGAGCCATTTGCTTATGAAGATGAAAACCATCACGGGTTTGCTGATTGCAGCCCTCTTGTTCGCGTTTGCCGCACCGGTTTTCGCGGATCAAGCCGTCAAGCAAGAGTTGGAGGTTCGATTGAAAGTCGGCAGCACGCAAATGAAAGTCGGCAGTCAAGCCGTCAAGATCACGCCGCCCTATACGGCAAGCGGAACGACCATGCTTCCGATGGCCGTGTTCACCCAAGGTCTCGGGGCTAAGCTGACTTTGAAAAACAACAAAGTGATTACGCTGGCTGCTGCCAAACATAACGTCGTAGTAACGATCGGAAGCAATACCGCGATTGTTGACGGTAAGAAGTTCACCCTTCCTGCGGTGCCCGCCATCCACAACGGCGTTACTTTCGCGCCGGTCCGAGTTGCCCAATGGTTAGGAGCGAAGGTGACGACGGATGCCTCCACTCAAGAGATCCGGATCACCGCGACCGCTGCAGGAACGGCAACGCCGGAAACCTCGGGTATTGACTCGGACTCGGGCAAGTCCCAAATTGGCGACAGCTACTATCAATGGTCCATGAACTATCCAACTGGTTTGAGCCAGGATTACCAATCCGAAGACGGGGATGCGCTCGTTTTCCGGGATGTGAAACAAGAATATTATTTGGGCGTAAGTTTGGAAACCGCCCCCGGAACGTTAACGACCGATGATAAACGGGAATTGATGTCCAAATACCTCGAAACCGGGGAAACCGTTCTCGACCGGCGGACCGTGACAGGCACCGGCAACCTTTCCTATGAGAAATTGGTCAGCAAGAACAAACTCGGTTTTATTTACGAGTCTCGCGGGATTCAAGCCAACGGATATTTCTACATCGTCTCCTTCGGCAAAAAAGCGGCCGCCCCATCGGAGTTGGCTCCGTATACCGCGATTTTGGACAGCTTCAAGCCGATCTTCAACGTGAACGACCGGACATTAAAAGACCTGTCCAAGATCAAAGACGGCATGAAAACCCTGCAAAATGCCGATTATGGCCTGACGGTCAATCTTCCGAAAGAATGGAAAGCGAATGACAAGGATTATTCGTACCCCTATTTCGAAACGAATGATGCTTTCTTGTCTACCGAGGTGTCTTCTTTGGAACCGGGAGATACGCTGGAAGCGTGGGTGAAAAGGGATACCGATCGATTCCGGGACGTCTATCTGGAGCCTTATCGCAAAATGGAAGACGCCAAGCCGATCGTTTGGAACGGGAAACCCGCCCTACTTGTCAAAATTTCGTATGCCAACGATACGAAAGCTTGGTGGCACAACTATCAGATTTATGCGATCCAGGGGCAGTACCGTTACTATACGGTGTTTGGAATCGCGGAAGGTCAAAATGACCAATCAGATACCCTATTCGATTCCATCTTGCATTCTCTAAAACTCGATTACTCCGTGGTCGAAAAAAATTTCGGTTTGATCACGGACGACACCGATCTGGCGGATCGCGCAGCAACCGTTACGAAAACCAGCCACGCTTACGGATACAGCTTGGCGCTTCCCAAGTTTTGGTTTGGGGAGAAAAAAGATTTTGAAAATGCGCAGGTGCTCTACAATTTCCCTGGCGGCATGCTGCAGCTTCAGGTGATTCCGGACGTAAAAAGCGTGACTGAGTATATGGCGCAGTTGGACAAGTATTTCTCGGATAAGCAGGCTTCGAATCCGGATATCCATATGTTGAGTAACACAACGGTGACCTTTGCCGGAAAAACCGCCCAAAAGTTCGTGGTGGAAGACAAATCAAACACCGATATGTATCCCAATGTAGATACCGGCTATGTTGTGGAGCAGAACGGCACTATATATGTGGTGGAGGGATGGTACTATCTCGCGAATGCCACCGACTTCGTGAAGAATCAACTGGAAACGGCCATGAATTCGTTCGTGTTCAACCCATAGAACCGCATCACGATTGAACAGCCGTCCGTGGGAACCTCGGTTCCCACGGACGGTTTCGCTTTGCATAGCCCCGGATTGCGGGGTTTGATATACTAGAGGGTAACGACGCCGGGTCTATCACGGCTCTTTTGGAGGGAAATACGAATGAAAGACAAAGCCGCATTGCGGCGTGATGATATCGAACTGCTGGCACCGGCCGGAGACTGGGAATGCATGCGCGCCGCCGTCGCGAACGGGGCGAACGCGATTTTTTTTGGCGTGGAGAAATTCAATGCCCGGGCTCGCGCCCATAATTTCCAGAGCAGCGAGCTGCCGGAAATTATGAAGTTCCTCCACAAATACGGTGTGAAGGGGTTCTTGACCTTCAACATTTTGGTGTTCGAAGAGGAACTTCCCGAGGCTAAGAAGGTCGTGGAGGCATGTATCGTCGCAGGTGTCGACGCTGTGATTGTACAAGATCTAGGACTGGTGAAGCTGATCCGTGAGATTTCCCCGGATTTTCCGATTCACGGCTCTACGCAGATGACGATCACATCGCCGGAAGCGGTCGAGTTTACCAAGCCGTTCGGGTTGGAGCGGGTCGTGCTGGGCCGGGAGAATAACTTGAAGCAAATCCGCCAGATCGGCGATCAGGCGAAGCTGCCGATGGAAGTGTTCGTACACGGGGCGCTGTGCGTTTCGTATTCAGGACAATGCCTCACTTCGGAAATGTGGGGCGGACGCTCCGCTAACCGCGGCGAATGTGCGCAGGCATGCCGCTTGCCGTATGACCTCATGGTGGACGGTGTGCACAAGCCGATGGGAGACATCACGTATCTGTTGTCACCCAAAGATTTGGCGGCGGTTGATCTGGTGCCGGAGCTGATTGAAGCGGGCGTGACTTCGTTCAAAATCGAAGGCCGTTTGAAGAGCCCGGAGTATGTGGCGAACGCGGTGAGCAAGTACCGCGCGGCGATTGACAAATATTTCGCCGGAGACGAGTCGGACCCCAGCCGCGAAGACATGCGGGAGCTGCAGCAAAGCTTCTCGCGCGGGTTCACGCACGGCTTCCTGGAGGGAACGAACAATAAGCAACTGGTCGAAGGCACGTTCCCGAAGAGTCGGGGCGTATACCTCGGACGCGTAGAAAAGGTGCTTCGAGACGCGGTAATCTGCAGCTTGGAAGCGCCTTTGAAGCGCGGCGACGGTATCGTATTCGATGCGGGCGATCCGACGAAGAAGGAAGAGGGCGGCCGCGTGTATGATATTCGGAGCGGCGGCCTTAAGCTGGAAGGGGAAGCGCCGGAGGGCGACCGCATCGAGATTGTGTGCGGGCGCAACGACGTGGACTTGAGCCGGCTGCATGAAGGCGATCGTGTTTGGAAAACGAGCGATCCGGCACTGGACAGGCGGCTGCGGACGACGTTCGAGACGGAGAAGCCGTATCGAACGTTCGGCGTTGCCGTATCCGTATTCGGACAAGAGGGTTCGCCGATGCGCACGATCTGGACGGATGTCGCACTCGGTACGACGGTAGCCATAGAGTCCGAAATTCCGCTGGAGCGGGCGGAAAAACGGCCTCTGGGCCACGAAGTGTTAAGCGAACAGTTCGGCCGACTGGGCGGCACGCTGCTGCATTTGGACCGGTTGGAGGTGTCGCTCAAGGGAGATGTCATCGTTCCGATGCGGGAGCTGAACCGGATCCGCAGGGAAGCGGCAGAACAACTGGAGTTATTGCGCGAAAAGCCGCCAGTATATATCAAGAGAGAAGTGGACGAGTACAGTAACGCCGCAGTGACTGCTGCGAACCGTCCGGCTGCGGCAGATGTGCGGCTAACGGCGTTATGCCGCAGTCTGGAGCAAGTGCAGGCCGCGGTGAAATCAGACGACGTTTCCATGATTTACGCCGATTTCGAGTTCATCAAGCAGTTCCCGGCCGCTATC
>JAQBPQ010000042.1 GCA_028287445.1 Cohnella sp. | reverse complement strand
AGCAGCTGGAAGTCCGGTGGTTTATCGCCGGCTTTCGTCACCTCCGTCGTTTGGAACAGAGATTGAAAAACGGCGTACCCTCCAATCACGAGGACAATCGCCAAAATGACAAGTTGCAGCATTTTGTTACCACGCATGACGTTATCCTTCACCACCATAACTGCTTTAGTTTCATTATAACGAAAATACCGGGGTCAAGGGCAATGGGGCCCGACCTCCGGTTTTGAACATTGTGTGTCCACTGCAACGATTGTAGTGCGCTTAATCCTCTCCTATACCCTCAACCTCTTCCACAACCTCAATGCCATCCGCCGCATCTCTCAACTTCTGGACTTCCTCCGCCGTCAGCTTGCGATGTTTGCCCCGCTGCAGTCCACCGAGTGTGATGCCCGCAAAAGATATCCGCTTCAACCGTGTGACGGGATGATGAATCGCCTCGAACATCCGCCGCACTTGCCGGTTCCGGCCTTCTCGTATGGTCAGGGAGATGGTGGCAAACTTGCCGTCAGGGTCCACGTCGTGATATTCCGCTTCGGCCGGAGCCGTCACGCCGTCGTCCAGCTTGATTCCCCGTTTCAGTCTCTCCAAATCGTTGCCATGTGGAACCCGCTCCACCGTCGCATGATACGTCTTCGGCACGTGATGCTTCGGATGCATAAGCTTATGGGCCAAATCGCCGTCATTCGTCAGCAACAGCAGCCCTTCGGTGTCGAAATCGAGCCGTCCCACGGGATATATCCGTTCTTTGATATCTTTCAAATAGTCGGTCACGGCGGACCTGCCCTTCGGGTCGGTCATTGTCGTAATGACGCCTTTGGGCTTGTTGAACAGCAGGTATATTTTGTTTTCACGTTTAATCGGACGTCCCTTCACTTTAATGAAATCGACCAAGGGGTCGGCTTTGGCGCCAAGCTCCGTCACGACTTCATCATTAACGGTCACAAGACCGGCTGTAATCATTTCTTCGCACTTGCGGCGGGACGCCACGCCGGCGTTCGCCAAAATTTTTTGAAGTCTCTCCACGGAGATACTCACCTCGTCCCCATCATACCGTTTTTCCAGGGGTTTACACAAGTAATGCTCAGGAGAGCCCAAACAGCAGCCAACATGCCGCCACGGCCGCGAAGAACCCGACCAGATCCGAAAACAATCCGACTTTCAAAGCATATCGGGAGTTACGGATGCCAACGGCGCCGAAATAAACCGTGAGAACGTAAAGTGTCGTATCGGTGCTTCCCTGGATCGTAGAGGCGATTTTCGCGGCAAATGTATCCGGCCCTTGCGTTTTCATCAGATCCGTGACGAAAGCAAGCGAACCGGCCCCGGTAATCGGACGCAGAAGAGCAAGCGGCAGCACATCGCCCGGGACCCCGAGCTTCTCGAAAAACGGCCGCACGAAATCAATAATCGCATCGAGTGCACCGGAAGCCCGAAACATGCCGATGGCCGTCATCATGCCCACCAAATGTGGAATAATGGAGACTGCGGTCTGGAAGCCGTCTTTGGCGCCGTCAATGAAGGTTTCATATACAGGGACTTTGCGGAAAGCCGCATACAGAGGAATAAAGGCAATCAGCATCGGAATGGTCCAGGAGGAGATTCTTTCGATCCAAGCCACCATTCGGCGTCATCCTTCCTTGCCGGAAACGGCCGGCGGCAGGACCGTTCCGGCAGCCTGCGTCCGCCGCCGTACGGGTGTCTTCGTCAGGTTCGGGGGAAACCGGTTGGTTCGCCGGTACCAGCGATCCGCCAACAGAGCCGCTCCCGTGGAAACGGCGGTGGCGAGCAGTGTCGGAGCGACGATGTCTGCCGGATGAAGCGATCCGAAATTCATCCGGATCGCAATGATCGTGGTCGGCACCAACGTTATGCTGGCGGTATTTAAGGCTAGCAGGGTGCACATGGCCGGTGTGGCGACGGTCTGGTACGGGTTGAGCTTTTGAAGCTCCTGCATAGCCCGAATGCCCATTGGTGTCGCCGCGTTGCCTAGACCGAGCAAATTGGCGCTCATGTTCGAGAGAATATAGCCCATGGCCGGGTGTTCTGGCGGGACGTCGGGAAACAGCCGTCTCACGATAGGAGCGAGAAGCACCGACAACGCGCGGACGAGACCGGCGTTTTCGGCAATTTTCATGAGGCCCATCCAGAACACCAAAATGCTGATTAACCCGAGACATACGGTGACTCCTGTCTGTGCGCCTCCAAATGCAGCTTCCGCCACCTTCTCCATTTTTCCGTTTGCCGCGCCGAAAAGGACGCTGACGACGATCATACCGAGCCAGATCCAGTTCACCATCCGTGATTGCCTCCTTTTACTTCGGCGTGAGAACCGCTCCGGTCCAATCCAGCAGCAAAGCGCGGAGCGCTGATCGAACGGAGCCGGCAAACGAAGAATGGTACCGACTCCCGCTTGTCGCAGCAGGATATTTTACGATCGTTGGGGTGTCGAGACCGACCGTTGTCCTCTCGATAATGGGTACATTTCCAATCACCCGATCGTCCAACACAAAACGAAGCTGGCCCCGATAAGCGAGCTGGTAGGACGGACTACCCGGATTTAGCGGCACCAGCTGGACTTGCAACCTTTGCCGTTCGCCTTGGGCAAACGGATATCGAAAGCCGGACGAAACGGCGTACGGAAACCCGGCAACGGGCTCGCCCTGCTGGACAACTTGTTGAAGTGGAAAATGAGCAAAACCGTAATCCAGCAGCTTGCGGTGATCGGCCCAATCGTCGCCGTCATTCAGCGTAACGACTGCGAGCTGCTGACCGTTGCGAGTAGCGGAGCTTACCAACGTGCGAAAAGCCTGCCTGGTAAAACCGGTCTTGACTCCATCAGCCCCTTCGTACATTCGGAGCATTTTATTTTTGTTCACCCATTTGTAATTCCATGTCTCGTTCGGATTCGGAGCGGTTTTTATGCTGGTTTTGACGATGTTCCGGAAAACGTCATTGTGGAGAGCGTACGTGCTCAATCTGGCCAAATCGTTGGCCGACATGTACTGTCCTTTATCATCCAAGCCGTGGGGATTTACGAAATGGCTGTTGCTCAGGCCAAGTTGTTCCGCTTTTCTGTTCATCAGATAGGCGAACCCTTCCACCGAGCCGCCAACATGTTCGGCCACCGCCACAGCCGCATCATTGCCGGACCGCAGCATGAGTCCGTAAAGCAAGTTTCGAAGCGTGATTTTTTCCCCAGCCTTCAAGTACAGGGAAGAACCTTCTTTGCCTGCCGCACGGATGCTAACGGTCACCATATCGTCCAAGTTGCCGTGTTCTATAGCGACGATCGCGGTCATGATTTTGGTCAGGCTGGCGATTTTCATCGGTTGATCGCCCCGTTGGCTGAACAAAATGCGGCCGGAGGTCACATCTATGAGCACTGCCGCTTGGGCATGATTGCCCGGTGCCGGAGGCAGTCCTGCGATTCCCGCAGCGTGAACGGGAGCGCAGCAGAACAATGCGGCGGCTGCCAAAACAACCAGCCATCTGGGCAAAAAACGGCGACTTATGGTTATCAAAACGTCTCCTCCTCAGTTGCGATAACGTATTCGATACAATTTATGTAGGCGTGTCCCAAAGTATGAAAGCGATAGACGCAAGTAAAAGCGGTTTCGACGCGAATCGTGAAATTTGTAAATCGTCCATGAGACATAAAAAAACCGGCCGCTAGGACCGGTATACTCTGATTAAATGAGTTTGTCGGACGTCGGTGCGGGAGCGACCGGGATCGCGTTGCCGTTTTGCTGCTTCGTGCCGGTTGGCTGTTGCATGCCTGATTGTTGCATTCCCGTTTGTTGCATTCCCGATTGCTGCATTCCGGCTTGTCCAGCTTGTGCAGCGCCCGCTTGCATGCCGCCCGGCTGCTGGATTCCTCCTTGCATCATGCCGGCTTGTTGCGTACCGCCTTGAATGAATCCCCGAACCTTGTCTACCCATGTGGGGGCGGATTCGATCAACCGCTCGAGGATATGCGTCTGACTGTCGAGCGGAACGACTTTCACGCCCTGCGTTCCTACAACCAGAAAGGCGATCGGCGTAATGGAAACCCCTCCGCCGCTGCCTCCCCCGAAAGGCAAGGCCACCGATGCGTTATTCGCGTCCGTGTTGATGCGGTTGCCGGCGTTTTGAGCCTTTTGTTGATCCGCTTGAAATTCGCTGCCCCCCGCCGCAAAGCCGAAACCGACCCGGGATATCGGCATAATGACGGTCCCGTCTGGGGTTTCTACCGGTTCTCCGACAATTGTGTTGACATCCACCATATCTTTGATGTTTTCCATGGCGGTCTGCATTAGGCCATTGATGGGATGTTCGGACATCATCGATTTGCCTCCTTGAAGTGTGTAATCGCGACTTCCACATGATACAACCATTCTCTAGCATGCGCCCTTAAGATGCCTTTTATGAATGCAGCCTCTTACGGTCCGGCCAGTCCTTGGCGCCAATAGCGGAACGAGCGTCCCGTTCGGATGGCTCGCAGCCCAAGCTTGAAGACGGACAATACAGCCGTGCCGAAGCGGATACGGAAATCCGCCTCCCACACCATGCCAAATTCCGTACCCTCATATACAGGCTCGACGCTTCCGTGCGGCGTCGTCTTTAGCTGTGTCGCGTGACCGGTCACGGCCACCGCGCAGCCATACACCGTCCATAAAAGACCGCTAAGCATAGCCGTAGACGGCGGGTCCCCGGTCCCGACTCGGAAGTCGAGACGAAACCGGGTGCATGCCACTTTCTTGAGCGTTTGGCGAATCCACACTTGAATTTGCGGGTTGTGACGGTAGATGTTCCACAATCGCCTGATCACCCCGGCGCCGTTCCTCCAACGTGATTTGTGCGTAACCGGCATATTCCCGATGCTTGCCGAAGATTCGCGCCGGTAAACGAGATTCCGCCCCCGGATCATAATCTCCGGAATCGTCACTTGATACCCGACGATGCCGTGCAATGCCCGAACGATGATGACAAGCTCATCGAAATGTCCGCTGCGTGAATAACGGACGCGGACCCGGATGCGGGATGCCGCAGCCAGCCAAATCAACCCGACAATAACGGCTGCCGCGACCACAAACCAAAAGGCCATACCAACCCCGCCTTTCCTCCGGGATAGTATGGCCTTTTGGATATACTTCATTCCAATGGTACGGTTTCAATTGGCTTCCAATTCCCTCTGCATATCCTCTAGGGAAAGCTGGCGGCCCTCGATTCGTTCGAACAACAATTTCGTGCGTTCTTCAAGCTCGTCATCTCCGTCCGTAAGGACCGGATCCGGAAGTTGGTTCAGACCGGACAAGCCGAAATAATCGAGAAACTCCTTGGTTGTGCCATATAGAATCGGGCGACCCAACGCATCCGCCCGTCCGACCTCCTCTATCAAATCTTTGCCCGCGAGCGAATGGAGTGTCCGATCGGCCTTCACGCCGCGAATCTCCTCGATTTCTACCCGGGTAATGGGCTGCCGATAGGCGATGATCGACAGCGTCTCTAGTGCGGACTGGGACAGAGAAGAGCGGGACGGCGAATAAGCGAGCTTCTCGAAAAACGGGGCATGCTCCGCTGCCGTTGTGAGCCGATATCCGCCCGCCACCTCGGCAATGCGAAGACCTCTGGCATCGCGCACGAAATCCTGCTGCAAATCATGCAGTACATCCTGTACCACTTCCGGATCCATCTCCACCACTTCCGCGATCGTTTTGACGTTTAGTCCTTCTTCTCCCGAGACAAACAACAGGCCTTCAAGAACCGATTTCAACGTCGAATAATCCATCTTCTCCCTCCTTTCCGATCCAGGTCACCACGATATCGTCGAACAACCGGTTTTGATGACAGGAAATCCATTGCCTCTTCATCAATTCCAGCAAGGCGAGAAAGGTCACAACGATTTCCTGGCGGTCCAACCCGTCTCCGATCAATTGCGAGAAGAGCATCCGGCCGTCCGTTGAATGGGTTTTTAAAGTCAAGATGATGTCGTTCATCCGATCTTTCACCGAGATTTCGTCCCGACGGATGGAAGCGATCCGATTCCGTCCCGCCATCCGGAGCATGGCCTTTCGGAAAGCGCGGATTAAATCGTCAAGATGCAGGCCTTCAACCGGATTGGAAGGCTTGTCCGGCTGGAACGGCGTCAGGTCAGACACCTCTCTGGTGAATACCTGGCTTCGTTCCCACTCCCGGTCGCGGAGTTGGCCGGCAATCGACTTAAATTTACGATATTCAATCAGCTTGCGAACCAGTGCCTCCCGGGGGTCGAGATCTCCATCGTCTTCCGCCGTCAGCCAAGGATCTTCCGTCACCGGAGGTTTCGGCAGCAGCAAACGGCTCTTGATGGAAAGCAAGGTCGCGGCCATAACGAGAAACTCGCTGGTGATGTCAAGTTCCATCTCCTGCATGGCGCCCAAGTATTCCATGTACTGGTCGGTAATTTCGTTAATGGAGATGTCTTGAATGTCGATCTCCGACTTGTCGATCAAATGGAGAAGCAAGTCCAGCGGGCCCTCGAACGTCTCCAACTTATACAACACCGTCACGCCGGCGTCTCTCCCTTTTGAAGCTTGTAGGGGCGGCTAGTCCGCCTTCGGCTCAAGCTTTTATCGCACGGGTCAAATTGGCCATCTCGATGGCGGCCGACGCCGCTTCCCAACCTTTGTTGCCCGCTTTCGTTCCCGAACGCTCCACGGCTTGCTCGATACTGTCGGTCGTCAGCACGCCGAAGATCGTCGGCACACCGGTTTTAAGTGCAATCGCCGCAACGCCTTTGGCCGTTTCACTGCACACATAATCGAAATGCGGTGTGGAGCCGCGAATAACGGCGCCAAGCGTAATGACCGCGTCATATTTGCCCGTTTGGGCCATTTTCTGGGCAATCAACGGGATTTCGAACGCGCCAGGAACCCAGGCGATTTCGATTTCTTCATCTATAGCACCGTGCCGTTTCAACGCATCCAACGCCCCACTGAGCAGTTTGGACGTGATGAACTCGTTGAATCTGCCTACCACAATTCCGTATTTTAATCCTTGCGAGACCAAATGTCCTTCGTAAACCACTGCCATGTCCTTCATCCTCTCTTCGGCTCCAAGTCCGGTTGTTCGTTTTGTTCGATCGGCTCCAGGGTACCATCGCTATCGGGTTCTTCCGAGAAAGACAGCATATGCCCAAGCTTCGTTTTCTTGGTATGCAAATAACGGGAATTGTCCTCGTTTTCGGTCATTTGAAGCGGAACCCGCTCCGTCACATGAAGGCCGTAACCTTCCAAGCCTTTGATCTTGCGCGGGTTGTTCGTGAGCAGCCGTATTCGGCGGACTCCGACGTCTTTCAAAATTTGGGCCCCGATGCCGTAATCCCTCAAGTCTGCGGGAAAGCCCAATTTCATATTCGCCTCGACGGTGTCCAATCCCTGCTCTTGCAGCTCATAAGCGCGCAATTTGTTGATCAGCCCGATGCCGCGGCCTTCCTGACGCATATAGAGCAGCACGCCGCAGCCGGCTTCGTCGATCTGACGCAGTGCCGCCTCCAACTGAGGGCCGCAATCGCACCGGTGAGAGTGGAAAACGTCGCCCGTCAGACATTCCGAGTGGACGCGAACCAATACCGGTTGAGTGCCGTCAATGGTTCCTTTGACGAATGCCACGTGCTCTTTGGTATCGACTTCATTGGTGTACGCGATGGCCCGAAAAACCCCGTAATCGGTCGGCAGCCGAACTTCTACTTCGCGTTTGACCAACTTCTCCTTCTCGTTGCGGTAACGGATCAGATCTTTGATCGTTATCAGCTTTAACGCGTGTCGTTGCGTGAATTCGACCAAATCAGGCAGCCGGGCCATCGAGCCGTCTTCCTTAATAATTTCGCAGATGACTGCAGCCGGTGTCGAACCGCACATCCGCGCCAAATCGACGGCAGCCTCCGTATGTCCGGCCCTGCGGAGCACGCCGCCTTTCTTGGAGATGAGCGGGAAAATATGGCCGGGTCTGCGGAAATCCGCGGGTTTGGCTTGCGGATCGATAAGCGCCTTGACCGTTAGGGCGCGCTCGTGAGCAGAAATGCCGGTAGTCGTCGAGATGTGATCAACGGACACCGTGAAGGCTGTTCCATGATAGTCCGTATTGTGGGTGACCATCGGAGGAAGATCCAGCGTTTCCGCCCTCTCCGGGCTCAGCGGCACACACACGAGTCCCCGTCCTTCCGTAATCATGAAATTGATCACGTCGGGCGTCGCGTTCTCCGCCAAGGCGATCAGATCGCCTTCATTCTCACGGTCTTCATCGTCGACGACAACAATCGGTTTCCCTCTCATCAAATCGTATATCGCTTCTTCAATGGCATCAAATCGATAGGCTTCCATGACGTCATCCCTTTCTCATCCCAGCATAAATCCGTTGTCTCGCAGTACAGATTCCGTCAACCCGCTTTGCCGTGCCGGCGCTCGAGTCCGAAATGCAAGCAAATGGTCGACGTATTTTCCGAGGATGTCGTTTTCGATATTGATCGTATCTCCCGCCTGCTTCTGTTGCAGCACCGTTTCCTTCAGCGTGTGCGGAATAATGGAGACGGTGAACGTCCCCGAATCATGAGCCACGTCGACGACCGTAAGGCTGATGCCGTCCAGCGTAATCGAGCCTTGGGGCACAACCGGGCGCAGCAAATCTTCGCGGTGAGGCTTGATCGTAAACACTACGGCATTGGCTTCTGCTGTACGTGAGCGGATCATACCGGTGCCGTCTACATGTCCTTGCACGAGATGGCCGCCGAATCGGCCGCCGGCCACCATCGCCCGTTCTAGATTGACCGGGCTGCCAGGCTTCAGTTCGTGAAGATTCGTATGACGGAAAGTTTCGGGAATCGCGTCCATCGTCACTGAATTTCGGTCGAATGAAATGACGGTCAGGCACACTCCGTTCACCGAAATGCTGTCTCCCAACTTTACATCGTCCATGATTTTATGTGCGGAAACCGTGATCACCATCGCTTCTCCTTGCCTTTGGATGGTGCGCATCTTTCCGATTTCTTCAATCAGTCCGGTAAACATGCGGCCCTCCCCCTCCTTCCGATCGTTCAGGCTGCCGTGCGGGATATCCGGTCACACACCAGTCACCGCCGATTCGCTCAATGCTGATTCTGTCCAACTGGAGCGCCGCGGACATTTGATCCGGACCCGTGAACGAGAACGCCGATGGAGCGCCGTCCGCACCTACAATCTTCGGGGCATAGAAGAGCATAAGCTTGTCGACCAACCCGGCTTCCAGCATCGCTCCGTTCAACACGCCGCCGCCTTCCAGCAGGACCGAGCCAATCTCCCGTCGACCGATCTCCCTCATCGCTTCGACGAGATCCACTCGGATTCCGTCGCCGCAAGGGATCACGATGGCACCTTGGGCGTGCAGACGTTCGGCTGCGGCCTCATCCGCTTGTCTCGTGGTGAGAATCCAAGTCGGCGCCGTATTGTTCAACACACGGGCGGTTACCGGAGTACGCAAGCGCGAGTCGACGATAATTCGCACCGGATGAAGCGCCGGCACCGACAGCCGGGTCGTCAGTTCGGGGTCGTCTGTCAGCACCGTATCAACGCCCACCATGATGGCTTGATGGCGGTGACGAAGGGTGTGTACCGCTTCCCGCGCCTCGGGGCCGGTAATCCACCGGCTATTCCCGGTTCGGGTGGCGATGCGCCCGTCCAGCGTCAGTGCCGTCTTCAAGGTGATGAATGGAAAGCCGGTGGCGATATGCTTGCGGAAAGCCTCATTAAACCATTGTGCCTGCTCTCCGAGTAGACCGACCTCGGTGTCGATGCCATGGCTCCGCAATCGCTCGATTCCCCTGCCCGCCACCTGCGGATTCGGATCGGTTGTCGCTACGACGACGCGGGCTACTTTGTCTCGAATTAGCCGATCGCAGCACGGCGGTGTCCGTCCGTGATGACTGCAAGGCTCGAGCGTTACATATACGGTGGCTCCTGCCGCTTCCTGACCGGCCATATTCAGGGCATGAACTTCCGCGTGGGCTTCACCCCGCTTAAGGTGGCTGCCCAGCCCTACGATCCGTCCGTTCTTTACGACGACACAGCCTACAGCCGGGTTAATCCCGGTTTGACCATTCGCCGCTTGTGCCAAATCGATTGCCATCTGCATATAAAACTCATCGTTCAGCAGTTCCAACTTATTCCTCTCCCTGCCGTTCGGGATGTCCCGCAGAAGTATGCAAAAAAGCCCCCGGCCGCTTCCCGGGGGCATGAACACAGCATCAAACAGACCGTATTTCCGCGTCCTGCTCCGAACCCGAATCTGAATTCCGCTCAGCGTTCGACATACGAACTTGATGTTGATCGGATTCCATTTGGCAGGCGTCCTCATTGGGTTTGTGAAAAAAAGAACATTCTCGTCCGGTTTTCTACGGCCCAATGTCAACACCGAGGGGTACGGCATAAGATCACGGCATGGCCGTGCTGCGCTTCCTTCTCCCATCCAGACTGTTACTGTCGGTCCCGGAGTTGCACCGGGTCCACCGTCATCTCCACGCATATCGCGTGCAAATGCCGGGTCACGGACTGACGGCAACGCAACGAAAATCATTCGTCCACGCCTGCCGATCACCGCCGGTGGGGAATTGCGCCCCGCCCCGAAGGTAAGCTGATTTGACTGAAAGTGTACCATCCGCTCCTAAAAAATGCAAGCGAGATTGCTGTTCTGTCGATGGCTGTTGGAACCGATAGAACATAGGAGTAAGGGCAGCCATCCGCCAACGTTCCCACATTTATAACGGCAAACAAAACCCGACAGCGGATGACTATCCGATACCGGGTAGAATGTTGCTTAGCTTACGCGGATCGATTCCATTTTGTCGCGGCCGCGGAACTCATCCACATGCTCCATGCCGGACGTCACTTTGCCGAACACCGTATGCACACCGTCCAGATGAGGCTGAGGCGCATAACAAATGTAGAACTGGCTTCCGCCGGTATTCGGGCCGCGGTGCGCCATCGCGAGCGTTCCCCGCTCATGTTTGTTCGGATTGATCTCGCAATCGATCTCATATCCCGGACCACCGGTGCCGGTGCCGTCCGGGCATCCGCCCTGCGCCATGAAACCGGGAATAACACGATGGAATACAACGCCGTCGTAAAAACCCGAGTTGGCCAATTTCTCAAAGTTGGCGACCGTATTCGGTGCGTCCTGATCGAACAACTCCAGCTTAATTTCCTGGCCGCCCTCAAGTTTGATAACTGCTTCTTTGCTCATGAATGGGCACTCCCCTTTCGCCTTTGGCAAGAAAAAACGGGCCAATGCCCGCCTTCTTCTGTCATTTTACAGCGAAACCGGCTGTTTGCGCAAACGTTCCGGAATGAGATCGTTGCCGACGATATCGCTGTAGGATTCGCGAGCCACAACCAGATCGGCTTTGCCGTCTTTCACAAATACGACCGCTGGACGGCGAATTCGGTTGTAGTTGCTGGCCATGGCGTAGTTATACGCACCGGTGCTGAATACGGCCAGAAGATCGCCGGTTTTCACTTCCGGAAGGTTCAGGTCCCAGATCAGCATGTCCCCGCTTTCACAAGCCTTGCCGGCTACGGACACCACTTCTCTCGCCACATCGTTCGCACGATTGGCCAAAACCGCTTCGTACTTCGAGCCGTACAATGCCGGACGTGGATTATCAGTCATGCCGCCGTCGACTGCGATATATTTTCGAACACCTGGGATATCTTTGCTTGTCCCAATCGTATACAGTGTAGTACCCGCGTCGCCGACCACGCTTCGTCCCGGCTCGATCCAAATCTCCGGCAACGGGAAGTCGGCTTTAAGGCACGTCGCAATGATCGCTTCCGAAATCGCCTGCACATAGGTGCCGACCGGAAGCGGTGTATCTCCCTCCACATAACGGATGCCGAAGCCGCCGCCAAGATTGAGAACGGTGAACGTTTCACCGAGTTTGTCGCGAACCTCGATTGCGAAAGAAGCCACTTTTTCAACGGCCAAGCGGAACCCTTCGACCTCGAAAATTTGCGATCCGATATGGGAATGCACGCCGAGCAGCTTCAAATTCGGCAATTTCAGCGTTTGTTCTACCGCACGGAACGCGGTCCCGTTGCCCAGGTCAAATCCGAATTTGGAATCTTGCTGGCCGGTGGAAATATATTCGTGGGTATGCGCCTCGACGCCCGGCGTAATGCGGAGCAGGACATTGACGTGTCTGCCCTTGTCCGCCGCCAATGCGTTCAGAAGCTGCAGTTCGACAAAGTTATCCACGACGAAGCAGCCGATATTCGCATCCAGCGCCATGAGAATTTCTTCCGGCGTTTTGTTGTTTCCATGGAAGTGGATCCGTGCAGCCGGAAATCCGGCTTGAAGCGCGGTATATAATTCTCCGTCGGACACGACGTCGAGACTCATGCCTTCTTCTTCCGCCAGACGGCACATCGCCATCACACAAAACGCTTTGGAAGCATAAGCGACCTGAAATTTCATCCCGGTCGAGCGGAATGCGTCCATAAATTCGCGCACCCGTAGTCGTACAAGCGTTTCGTCCACAACGTAGAGCGGTGTACCGAATTCTTGGGCCAGTTCGGTGAGGTCACACCCCCCAATTTCCAAATGGCCATTGGCATTGATTCGAGTTGTTCCATGCAAAAACATCGGCTATTCTCCTTACATCTATATTCGGATAAGGATCGGCGATCGACCTGCGTCCGGGTTTGCACAATTTATCCTGAGTATAGCCAAAAAAATAGCCGCTTGACATGGAGGAATTGCCGGATCATTTGCACTTGTGTTCGGGTATACGTGCCTTCTCTCTTGATGACTCTGCGTCCTTATTCAAAGTACAACCAGTCAATCAGAGAACCGGTTACCTTACCTAGTACCATGGCGATCAACAGCGAAAACAGATACTTTTTCAGCTTGAATCTTTTCGACAAAATCGGAATGACGTTGAGCACTTCGGTCAAAGCCGCGGCAAACATGCCCACGAAGACCCCTTGAAAGACGGCGGGAAATAGCAGCAAGGCCGCGGGCAAGACCATCTTCCATTCGAAAATATCCGCACAGCTCCAATAGATCGCGCCGAAGAGGATGGCCGATTCGAACATTCCGGAGCGCCGGTACGCTTTGGTTAACTGTACGAGCCGGGGGATGAGGTCTAGAACGATCAACAAGGCTACAAAAGCGCTGCCGACCGAAAAGCCGCCCGCCAATCCCACGATGACCAGCACGATGCGGGACAGCCAATCAGCCACCTCTTCCTTTCGCCTCCTCTTCGTGCTTTTTGCGGTATTCTTCCGTGATGATATAGTGGTTCACGTTTTCCTGGTACATGAACATTTCGACTTCCAGCGGATTCGGTTCGTCGAGCATTTTTTTGCGGAACAGACGGTTGAAAAACAGCAGCATACCCAGCCCCACTCCGATGGAATAGGGAATCTGAAACAACCAAGGATGAAGGTCCGGTTTGCCGGTAATGAGCTCGGTGATCCGTTTCTGTACCAGCGGCATGTTCACGTCCGCGTGAAAATTCATAAGCGCCATGCCCGAGCCGAAAAACAGCAGTACCCACGCAAGCACGAGCATGAACAATCGAGGTTTGAATGTCTCTGGCAACGCCACCTCAACGAGCACATGCGGCTCACCGAACGTCTCCACCGTGGTGCCAGGAAAAACTTCCCTCACCACTCGGACCACTTGGAGCATATCGATGACGATCATGTTGCCGTCTTCCGGTCTTATTTGGTGAAGCGGCGTTTGACTCAAGGTTTTCTCGATCTCGCTGTCCGTCACCAGCCGGGCGATTAATCCGAGGGTGATGACGGAATCCGGCCGTACCACGACGCGACGGCGCAATCTCACATAAACGACGGGGTTTTCCACGCGCATCCTCCCCTGGCTGGACTTTCCGGTTAGTATGGGACAGAGTGGTTCGGGATAGTCGGGGAGTTCCTCCTCTTCACCCCTTAACGAATGAAAACGCCGCCTGCCCAAAAGGAGCAAACGGCGTTTCTTCACCTGAACTACTGAGCGATCTGATCCTTGATGTTTTGCAATATCTTCTTCTCCAGCCGGCTTACCTGCACTTGCGAGATGCCGAGACGGCTCGCGACCTCGGATTGCGTCTGGTCGCGGAAGTAGCGCAGGTACACGATCAGCCGCTCACGCTCGGTGAGCGTTTGGATCGCTTCGGTTAACGCGAGCTTGTCGAACCAGCGTTCCTGAGACTCATCGGCGATCTGGTCCATCAGCGTGATCGGGTCGCCGTCGTTCTCGAACACGGTCTCGTGGATGGACGCCGGCGGTTTGTTCGCCTCTTGCGCAAAGACGATTTCCTCCGGCGTCACCCCAAGCTCTTCGGCGATTTCGCCCACGGTGGCCGCCCGGCCGAGACGTTTGGCCAGCTCGTCTTTGACCTTTCTCACCCGGTTGGCCATTTCCTTAAGCGACCGGCTCACCTTTAAGGTACCGTCGTCGCGTAAAAACCGTTGAATCTCTCCGATAATCATCGGAACCGCATAAGTGGAAAATTTAACCTCGTACGATAAATCGAACTTGTCGACCGACTTCAAAAGCCCGATGCAGCCGATCTGGAACAGATCGTCGCTGTCGTAGCCCCGGTTCGCGAACCGCTGCACCACCGACCATACAAGCCGAATGTTGCTGTTTACCAATGTATCGCGCGCCGTCGTGTCGCCGGATTGGCTGAGCGCGATCAGCCGTTTCACCTCCGTGTCATCCAGAAATGCCGGCGGCGACGACGAACGTTTCCATTCCCATTCCATGCCTCCAACCCCTGCCGCACGGTGATTTTAGTTGAAAAGAGCTTTTTTGGATTCGATCCGCTTCTTCATCATGAGACGGGTGCCCCCTCCGGGAACGCTTTCCGCC
>JAQBPQ010000027.1 GCA_028287445.1 Cohnella sp. | reverse complement strand
CGAGAAGCGTGAAGTTGCGTTCATCCAATCCGAAGGGCTCCACTTTGACATTCTCAATCGTCCTTGTTTCCATCAAGGCGGCCACATTGCTCGGGGAGTTTGCGGGGTCGAAATGAACCACAGCCCACATGATGATGCCGATCGCCAGCGCCATGAGTTTAATCGCGGTTGGGTGATTCAACCATTTATCCATGGTCGTCACCCTCTTTCCGGTTCCAAAGCGCTCTCCAGTTCCACTTGGACTTGGAGTCGCCTGTTTTGCGGAATTGCGGACGCAGCTCATCGAACAGCTTGGAAATCAGCGATTCATCCTTAATATCGCGCACAATCTGCCCGTTTAGCGAAAGCGATACTTGTCCCGTTTCTTCCGACACGATGACGGCAATCGCATCGCTCACCTCGGTTACCCCGATACCGGCACGGTGTCTGGTACCCAGTTCTTTGCTAATGAACGGGTTTTCCGACAACGGCAAGTAACAGCCGGCTGCCATCAGTTGATTACCGCGAATAATCACTGCACCGTCGTGAAGCGGCGTGTTCGGAATGAACACGTTGATCAGCAGTTCAGAGCTAAGCGTGGACTCCAGCTTAATGCCCGATTCGATGTAATCATTCAGCCCGGTGCCCTGCTCGAAGACGATTAAAGCCCCGATTTTTCTGCGGGACAAATAATTAACGGTCTTAATCACTTCATTGATTCTATGGCTCACGTCCTCATCTTCCGCGGAAGAGCGTTGGAACAACTTGCCACGGCCTAGTTGTTCCAACGCTCTTCTCAGCTCAGGCTGGAAAATGATAAGAACGGTCACAACCCCGAAGGTAAACACTTGGTTCATGAGCCATTTCAACGTATACAGGTTTAGCCAGGTGCTTAAAGCCCACGTGATCACGAGCAAAAAAATGCCCTTGAGCAGTTGAACCGCGCGGGTACCCCTAACAAGCAGAATCATCCGGTAAATCAAATAGCTCACAATCAGGATGTCCGCGATATCTTTAATCGATGTTTGCCATGTCAGGCCGGCGAAATACTCCAAGACGCGACCCCCCGTCCCGGCACTGGATCGTGATAAGCGAAAATTGTCGGATTCTATTTAGGATTGATCTAGAACCACTTCTCTACTCCTTGACAGAAATCCTGTCATTCAGGAAAAAAACCTCCCTAAGACCCAGGGAGGCCAACCCGGTACCGGCCAAGTTTCCATTCCGCGTCCTCCGGAACCCCATGAAGACGCGGTCAGGAACCGTAAGCGATCGTACCGAACCAGGATGTCACTTTGTACCATACCCAATCGACCGCCCGGTCGATCTTCTTCACATTACCGGCGATATGGGCGGTGGACGCTAGTATAACGCTGCCGTCGATCACCGTCAAATCGCCTTTGACGTCTCCCAGTACCTTGGCAGTGCCGTTGGCTACGGTCAAGTCGCCCGATACTTGTTGACCCGCGGGCACGGTGACCGTGTTACCCTCGATGACCACGTTATCCAAGTCGGGTCCGGCGATCGACAACTGCCTGTCTTGATTCCACATGGCCACGAAACTCGACAGCATGACGACCAAGAACAAAGCCGCGGCGGATACCGCCGGATGGCGCCGAACCCAACCCGTCCAAGCCGCCGGACGGCGGGATTTGGGCAGGGATTGCATGATGCGGTCTTCCAAACCAGAAGGTGCCTGCTCTACAGGGAACGCCAGCATCAAAGCTTCCGTGCGTTCTAATTCATTAAAGCGCGTCCGGCAAGCCGAACATTCGCTCAAATGGTGTTTGAGACTCATCGACGATTCCCGTGAGAGACCCCCATCTAAGTAATCATGCATCGATGCGACGGCGACACTGCACTTCATATCTGCCATCCCTTTCTTCTCTTGAGGGCGCGAAGAAGGCGCCACACGAATTGCTTCCTAATACCATACGTTTCGATTCCGCCGCGGTTTCAACTGTTTGGCGGAAACGGATTACAATTTGTGTTCCAGCTTTTTCCGAAGAAACTCGCGCCCTCTATGAACCCTTGTCTTCACCGTCGTCACCGGCATGTCCAACACGTCGGAAATTTCCTGAAGCGAAAGGTCTTGCAGATACCTTAGCACCATCACAGACTTATACTTGGCGGGAAGCGTAGCCATCGCCTCGTGGATCAACTGCTGGGTCTCGGACAGCAGCAGTTCGCTCTCCGGCGTCCGGTCGTCGCTTGGAAGCATGGAGTATCCGTCCAGCCCTTCGTGATCCGAAGATCCTGCGTCGAGCGAATATACGTTGCGCCTTTTTCTCAATCGATCGATGCAGAGATTGGTGGCGATCCGATATATCCAGGTGGAAAATTTTTGATTCTCGTCATAACGATCCAGGTTTTTGTGAACTCGAAGGAACGCATCCTGCACCACGTCCTCCGCTTCCTGCCGGTTGCCCGTCATGCGGTAAGCCAAGTGGTAGAGCTTGTCTTTATATAGGCCAACGATCTCCGCGAATGCACGTTGATCGCCTTTGCGGGCGAGCTTCGCGAGCCGCGTCTCCAATGGATTCAACGTGATTCCTCACCTTCCGGCCGATCCTCGGCGGACGTTTCCTGTCGGCCCTCGGCCGCCACGATTCCCGCCAGGATCAGCGCAATGCCCGCTCCCTGCCACCATGACAGAGGTTCACCCAACAGCACATAAGCCGCCAACACCGCCACCGGCAGCTCGAGCGAACCGAGCAGCGCAGCCAATCCTCCTCCGATTTTGGGAATACCGGCATTGAAACAGACAGTGGGGATGACCGAACCCAAAATACCCAACAGCACACCCCAAACATAAATCGGCACACCGCCGCTGCCCGTGAACGTTCCCGTTCCCTGAACCAACACAATAAACGTAAGAGACACAGTAGCCATGATCGTCGACTTGGCGAACGGTTCAAGAGACCTCGGCAGAAACCCGCTTAGAAAGAAGAACAATCCGTATGTCACGGCGGCCAGCAGACCAAACAGGACACCGAGACCATCCAATTGACCGAGATCCCTCTCCAGAAGTCCTGCCGCCAGCAAGGTGCCTGCAAATATGACAGCCGCCGCCAACCATTGCCGTTTGGCCGGCCAACGTTTCAGACGAATGCTTTCTAGCAAAATGGTAATCCACGCGTATTGAAAAAGCAAGACAATCGAGAACGATGCGTCCAATCTCGACAACGTTCGGTTGTAGAACAATGTGGAGAGCGCCAAGCCGCAAATGCCGGTGATCGCCAGTTTCAGCAAGTTAGACCGGTTCATGCGCAGGCCGCGTAAGCGTCCGGTAAAGGTCAGGATCAGCAAGAGAATCAGCGCACCGGAGAGCACTTGAAGGAAGGTTAGCCCCTCAAGATTCCAGCCGTCCAATGACGCCAATTTAAATACCGGCGAAATGAATCCGTAACTGGCGGCACCGAGCAAGACCAGCAGTATGGCTGTGAGATTTTTGGCTTTAATCATATCCGCTCGCTTTCCCGTATGCGAAAAGCCCGGGCGAAACCCGGGCCTTTCGTTTTCCGATATGGATTCTCGGTACCGCGGAATGCACCCGGATCAGCCCGTATTCCGAAGGCCTGCTGCGATTCCATTGATTGTCAGCAGCACTAGCCTCAGCAGCTCGGAATCGTCCTTGCCCTCTTCACGCTGGACCCGCAGTTCGTTCAACAATTGTACTTGGAGGTAGCTCAACGGATCGACATACGGATTGCGAAGGCGGATCGACTCTTGGATGACCGGCGTATTGTCCAGAATGTCCTCTTGACCGGTAATCGCCAAAATGAGTTCTTTCGTGCGGGCATATTCTTCTTCAATTTGCGTGAAGATACGTGTCCGAACCGTTGCGTCCTTGATCATGCCGGCATATTCGCGAGCGATCAGCAAATCGGCTTTGGCAAGCGCCATTTGCAAATTGTCGACCAAGGAGCGGAAGAACGAGTAGTCCCTGTACATGGTTCGCAGCGTTTCCAGCCGCCCCTCATCTCCGTTCACATAGGAATGGAACGCTGTTCCTGCCGCATACCAAGCCGGGAGCAAATAACGGCTTTGCGTCCAGGAGAACACCCATGGAATGGCCCGCAAATCCTCGAACTTCTCGCTGCTTTTGCGTTTGGACGGCCGGGAACCGATGTTGAGCTCACCGATCTCCGGCAATGGCGTCGATTCCTTGAAGAACGTGAGGAAGTCAGGATCCCGGAAAATGAGGTCCTGATACTTCGTCTGAGCGGTCTCCGAAATACCGCGCATGATTTCTTCCCACTCAGCTTCCGAAGTCTCTTCCTGCTCCGGATGGCGGGAGAGATAAGCACCGGTAAGAAGGGCGCTGGTTGCCTGCTCCAAACTGCGGTAAGCGATACCCTTCATGGAATATCGGGAAGACAGCACTTCGCCTTGCTCCGTTATTTTGATTCCCCCGCCGATCGTGTGCGGCGGCTGGGCGAGAATGCTGCGGTTCAGCGGCATTCCGCCGCGGCCAAGAGCACCGCCGCGGCCATGGAAAAACTTCAAACGTACGCCATAAGCTTTCGCCGTGCGGGTAAGTTCTTTTAACGCAATTCGAAGCTCCCAGTTCGCCGTCACCATGCCGCCGTCCTTGTTGCTGTCCGAATAGCCGAGCATGATTTCGTGCAGGTTGCCCATCGCAGCCACACATTGCCGGTATACCGGGAGTTCGAACAACGTCCGCATAATAGCCGGCGCCGCATGCAAGTCGTCAATCGTCTCAAACAGCGGTGCAGCCTGGATGGTGCTGACGATCTTGCCGTCTTTACCGCGGCGGAACAGTCCCGCTTCCTTGGCGAACACCATGACTTCAAGTACGTCGCTCGCGCCTCGCGTCATACTGATAAGATAGCTGCGGATACAGCCCACTCCGAATTCTTGTTGCGCCCGATAAATCGTCCGGTATACATCCAAGCACTCTTTGGAGGCATCGGTCAATTCAGCCGTATCATTCAGCAGAGGTCTCGGATCTGCGAGCAGCCGATGGAGCAGTTCAATTTTCTCGGACTCCCCCAAAGCCGCGTAATTATCAGAGACACCTGCTTTGGCCAGCACTTCCGTCATGGCGTTCTCATGCTCTTGGCTGTGCTGCCGTACATCGAGCGCGGCCAGATGGAAGCCAAACAGCTCCACTTGGCGGATGAGCTTCTTCAAAAGCGTATTCGCCACATAATCGGCAAAGTGATGACGGAGGCTTGCGTCGATCAACTTGAGATCGCGCAGGAGCTCTTCAGCCCGTTGGTAGCGTTGGGCAGAACCCTTCGGCTGTTCCTCACGCATATTCGCCAGTCTTTGAAGCATATAACTGAGCTTAACGCGATAAGGTTCTTTCTCGTTGGTCCAAGGCTCTACGGAACGCAATTCCACGCTGTCGCGATCTTCCTGAATGGAAGCCAGCAACTCGTCAGTCACATCCACGATTGTGGTGCTGAAGCTCATTTGCTTCATCATCGAGCGGATGATCTGCATATATTTATAAATGGCCAAGTTACGCTGCATGTGGAGCGTCTTCCATGTGATATCCGAAGTCACAGACGGATTGCCGTCGCGGTCTCCGCCGATCCAGGAGCCGAAACGCAAATAGCTTGGCACATGCCATTCTTGTTCCGGATAAGTTTTGCTTAAACAGCGCTCCAGCTCGTCGTAGACGTCCGGAATGACGTCAAACAACGTTTCATTGAAGAAGTACAGGCCGTTGCGCACTTCATCGATCACGGTCGGTTTGCGGTCACGAAGCTCGTCCGTTTGCCACAGCGTCAGCACTTCGTTCAGCAGTTGCTCCCGGAGTTTCTCCCTTTCGCGGTATGTCAATGTCGGGTTATCCAATTCCATCACTTGGTCGGCAATCCGTTTATGAATGTCAAGCACCGCGCGGCGGGTCGCTTCCGTAGGGTGCGCGGTCATGACGAGCTCGAGCGAAATATCGCCCAGCATGTCTTGGATCTCTTCGATCGGAAGGTTCTTCTCCTTCAGATCCTGAACTACACTCTCAATCGACCCCGGCTGCACATCTTCTCCCGATGAACGTTCATAGTCGCGTTTACGCCGGATTCGGTGATTTTGCTCAGCAATGTTTACCAATTGAAAATAAATCGCGAACGCGCGAATGACTTGATGCCGAATCTCCGGTTCCAGTGTCCGCACGGTGTTTACAAATTCATTGTACAGTTCGGGAACAAACTCGGCGCGCAGCGCCTTGCTCATTTCCCGAATTTTCTCCACATGATCAAACAGTTCCCGTCCACCTTGGTGAACAAGCACTTCCCCGAGAATCGTCCCCAGAAATCGCACATCGCGCCGTAGCAGATGGTTGGACGAAGAACGCCCTGGTGCGGTCAATTCCGTCATCACTTTCACCTCAGATTGCGACTACTGGCTGGCAAGCTGGTTGCGGTCAGTGTCAAGCTTATGATTTGTTTCACATCCATTACCCTTCTCGTTATCATACTACAATGAGTTATGAAAATCCTCTCCTGTTTTTCTGGTGATTTGTGTCGAATCGGCCAAATGGGGTAATAACTGGTAACGGCATTTTACAAGGACGGGAGGGAAGGGATCATGAAAAGAAGGCAGCGTTCTCTTCGCCGATATTTGGCCTTGCTCGCTATCGCGGCATCGCTTAAAAATGACAATGAAATCGCCTAAGACAAAAAAACGGACTTTTGCAACGTTTTACAGATCTGAAACCATACAGACTTGCTTACGCGGCCTATTGACCGAACATATTCATATAGTTTTTCGCAATCTCCGGGTGCTTTCTTGCGTATTCTACGAGATTTGGGTTATTTTTTGCGCTTTCTACAAGGTTCGGATTGTTTTTGGCGACTTCCGCCAGTTGGGGGTTGTTTTTCAATTCCTCGGCAAACTGCGGATTGTTTTGGATATCCTCTGCTATTTGCGGGTCGCTTATCGGACTGTCGGCGGTGTCAGTTGGTCGCACCGGCGATGGAGATTCGAGGTTTCGGATGATGCCGAAATGCCAAACCGCGCTGAATATCAAAGTGATTAGAATGATCGCTAACACCTTACGCACGTTGTCACCCCCTTTTACTGCCCCAATTATATTTTTTCTCCTAAAACAACTTCAATATTCTTCTGATGAACCAAACTGTTCTCTTGCGATAAATTTCCTTTGCTGGAAGCCATGATCCGGCAAAATGGTGTATCGTGTATGTATTTCTAGTTAGACGTATTTCGCCTGTACGGTAATCTTTTGGACAAAAATAATCGCTCGGATAAATATAAACATCATCCTTTAAAACTTGCATGTTATGATTTCCAAGTTCCAATCCATATTCCTTTATTGAGATGTCGGTTATTATATCAACATTAGCAGTTGTATCCATAGTTTCATCACTTTTTATGAATTCCTGATCTGTATAATAATCAAGCAATCTGCCAATCCATGGGTGGCTTTTAATTGAACCTAATGTTCCTGTTGGTATTAATTCGTTATTATCTTCGAATCCTGAGAAGGCGGGTCTATCAAGGAATTCATCTAAGTTTTTACAACTTGCACATCAGTATCCATATATATTCCGCCATAATTATAAAGAGCGAATAACCGCACATAATCACTCACAAAGGCATATTTCTTTGCAGTGTATGCTTGCCTAGCAAAAGTGTTAGAGTAGATGTCAAAATTGCTTTCGTTCCATTCCACAATTTGATAATCGGGAAGATACTTTTTCCAACTCTGAATACATTTTTGAATCAATTTCGACTTTGGCCCTCTGCCAAACCAACAATAATGTATCACTTTTGGAATCATGTTATCCCTCCATACTCATGATACATATTGTATCTTCTACAATTTATAATATCAAGAAGATTTGAATGGATCTTCTCGTTTTTCAAGCAACATTGGAGGCAGGGACATGCGTATACCACCCGTCTATCAATCAGTGTAGGATAGTCATCGTTAACCCTGTTATGAAATCCCCGCTGAAAAAGGCGGGGAATTTTTCATTTTACCCTGCAATGGCCGATCACCCGTTTTCTTGCATTCGAGGAGCTGCTGATCGCCTTGACACATTAAATCCTCGATTTCGTTCCCAATCCGTTCCCAACGTATAAAAATAGCCCACCTGTGGTCGAATGGACAAAATAAAAAGAAGCCTTACATATCAAGGCTTCTCGGCGTTTAAGTAGCTGGAGCGGGTGATGGGAATCGAACCCACGCTATTAGCTTGGAAGGCTAAAGTTCTACCATTGAACTACACCCGCAAACTTAAGAAAAATGGTCGGGACGACACGATTCGAACATGCGACCCCCTGGTCCCAAACCAGGTGCTCTACCAAGCTGAGCTACGTCCCGTAATTATAAAGGTCAAGCTGCTACGAAATGGCGCGCCCTGAGAGATTCGAACTCCCGGCCTTTTGATTCGTAGTCAAACGCTCTATCCAGCTGAGCTAAGGGCGCAAGCATAATACATTAAAGCTTGTTTTGTGTTGGCAAAACAAGTTGGAGCGGACGAAGGGATTCGAACCCTCGACCCTCGCCTTGGCAAGGCGATGCTCTACCACTGAGCCACGTCCGCATAAAAACCGACAAGTGATATCATATCAAAACTACCGGCAGAATGCAAGCT
>JAQBPQ010000197.1 GCA_028287445.1 Cohnella sp. | reverse complement strand
ATTTGTCGGCAGTCTTGTTATCGTGGGCTTACTATTGCAACTTTATTGCGTTACATTATACTAACGAGCAATCATTTAGACTCTAAAACAACTGTTTTGCGTTTCAGACACGGAACTCATTTTGATGTCATCTATCGTGGTTTGAATAATGATCCGGAGACCCTCCAGCATCATCTCTTGCGGCAATGTCGGCCAAGTCGGATGCTCTGCCGCCATCTCCTCAGACGCCGGAAAATGCACAAACCCCGCGATCATGGACGGGTCATTTTGCCGTATGTAATCCAAGACCCCGTACATGGCGTTATTGCAGATAAACGTGCCGGCGCTATAAGAAATCGAAGCCGGAATCCCCGCTTCCTTGAGACGGCCCACCATCCTGCGAATCGGCAGCTTCGTGAACAGCCCGTCCGGTCCGCCCGGATTTATTGGCATATCTTGAGGCCTCGCGCCCTTATTATCCGGATACGGCGCATCCGGCGCGATATCCTTGAGGTTCACCGCAATGCGCTCCGGCGTAATCCCCGTTCTCCCCCCTGCTAATCCGCAAGAGATCACGGCGTCCGGTCGAAATTCCTCTATTTTTTGAAGCAACTGTTTTACACAATCATCAAAATAAACCGGCAGCAATGCCGTTTTGAGCTCCACGCCTGCGAACGTCTCCTCCGCAATCGCTTGTACCAGCTTCTCCGTAGGGTTCACGGTGCTTCCGCCAAAAGGCTCAAATCCTGAAATCAATATTTTCAAGTTGACCCCCCCCGTTGGTGTCCGTCCATGCTATTATAACCTGAACGAATACGCTACCTAAACAACTAAGAAATTAGTTCTCCATAATATATTTATTCAAGAAGGCGTTGCGGAACTTTCCTTGGGGGTCGCAGCGAAGGAGCAGTTGTTGAAAGTTGGGCAGTTTCTCGTAGAGCGATTGCAGCCGGGCGGGCGGCATCGTAAAAAGCTTACCCCAGTGTGGACGAACCTGGAAGGGGGCAAGCTGCTTTTCGATCATCGGCAAAACTTGTTGAACCGCCCCCCAATTAGGTTTCCACGTAAAGTGGATCGCAACCGAGTCCTGCTTGTAACAGGGGCTCATCCACAGATCGTCTTCTGAAATCGTGCGAACCTCGGAAATATAAAGGAGGGGCGATATGTACTCCCGCAGGCTATCAATCGCACACAAGGCATGATATGCATCTTGGCGCGGCACGAAATACTCGCTTTGCAGCTCGTCTCCTGCGCTTGGGGTGAAATCCATTCGAAAGTGCGGCAGCCGTTCGTACCATGGTCCCGGAATGCCCATCTGTTCGTTGCAATTCTCCGATGTATGACCTGGCACCGGGTGCCGATGCGCGGTTGCTCGTGTCGCGCCGAAAAACTCAGGTTCCACCTGAGCGGAGGCTTGATCTGTTATTCTCCGCTTTAGCCAGACTTGATTGAACGTTGCTTTCTTCCAATCCGTGAAAAGACTGACACTGTAGCTACTTCCGAAAATATCGTCAAAGTGCTCTTTAAGATGCACCAAAGGCAAGTTGTCGTACACGTACTGACTCATCTGAAATACCGGGATCACATCCAGTGTGATTTTCGTGACTACGCCCAATCCCCCAAGTCCAACGACCGCCCCGGCGATGAGTCCGTCTTGTTGTTCACGGGAGAACACGACAGTCTCCCCATCTGCTTTAACGACCTCCAGGGCATGAACCGCTGTCGCAAGATTGCCGTTCAGATCACCGGAACCATGCGTTGCCGTTGCGCATGCACCTGCAACGGTAATGTGCGGCAGCGACGCCAAATTGTGCAAAGCATAGCCGTTGCTGTGAAGATATTGGCACAGCTCTCCATACCGGATTCCGGCTTCGACCGTTACCTTATTGCGCGTATGGTCCAATGCTGTCACTCGGTTAAGCTTCTCAAGCGAGAGAAAGCTTTCGGTAGAATCGGCGATTCCATTAAACGAGTGGCGCGTGCCAAGCACCTTCATTCGACTGCCGCGAGCCACTAATTCTTGTACTTGTCCCACGTTTTCGGGAACATGGAGTTCCGAGGCGCTATACCTGTAGTTGCCTGCCCAGTTTCGATCATTTTCCACATCCACACACTCCTTCCCTGTTATCCTCTATTATGTGAGGGCTGAAACCTAGAATTGGACCACTCACCAGGACGTCCGACTCGTCTATGCTGCCTCCAACTCGCAATAAGCTCCGCTATCGATCGAGATTCAAGAAAATGACTGCAACCGCCGTTAAAGTGGTTGCAGCCATTTTGCATTGGCGCAGACTCAGTCCCAGCGGAACGTGAAGCTCGCGACGATGAATGCGACGATCGTCCAGCCGCCGAGCAACGCCGCCTGCGGCCACAGCTCAGACATGCCGGCGCCGACGTTCATCACTTGGCGGAGCGCCGTCGACAGGTGCGAAATCGGCAGCAGCTTGACGACCCCCTGGAACGCCGCCGGCATCGAGTTGATCGGGAAAAATACCCCGCCGAGGAACATGAGCGGGAATGAGATCACGCCGGCGATCGGACCCGCCGAATCCGGCGTTTTCGCCAGTCCGGCGATGATGAAGCCGATCGCCATGAAGGCGAGCGTACCGAGTACGACAAATAGAATGAGCAGCCACCACGAGCCGTTCACTTGCGTGTGGAAAATCAAGCTGCCTATCAGCAACAGAACCAGCGCTTGAACGCCGTTCAGCAGCAGGCGCGCCGTAATTTGCGCGGCGATGAATGTCGGCGCCCGCAGTGTTGTGCTCTGCATCCGGCGCAGCACGCCGCGCTCGCGCCAGGAGGAGATTTGGCCGGCGACGCCGTTCAGGTTGTTGGACATGATCATCATCGCGACGATGCCGGGCACAAGGAAATCGATGTATTTCAAATTGAGTGAGCGGACGCCCTTGCCTTCAATCGTGACCGCCGGTTTGTACTGCGTGATCTTCTTGCTGACGCCGTCGACGAGCTGCCCGATGACCGCAAGGCCTAAGTTAGCTCTGGTTGCGTCCGTCTCGTCAAAGTACACAGCGAGCTTACCGGCGCTCGCACTAGAGGAAGCGGACGGGGCGGAGACGGCGGCGATTTGCTCGCCATAGCCCTTTGGAATGACGATGACGAACTGCTTGTCGCCCTTCTTAAGCGCGTCGAGAGCCTGCGTCTCGTTGGAGCCGGCAATCGCCTTCAGCGGCGATACGGATTGAAATTCAAGTGAGGCGATCAGAGACTGCGACTGCGGCGTGCCGTCATGATCGACGATGACGGTGTCGAGCGACACACCGCCCCCTTGGCCGACGAACGAACCGAGCATGATCATGAGCAGAAGCGGGAACAGCAGGGTGAAGAACAGCATTTGACGGTTGCGGGCGAAGATGCGGAGCTGAGCGAGCGTCAACTGAACGTAGGCGAAATTCATTCCTCTCTCAAGCTCCTTCCTGTCATGTGGATGAACACGTCTTCGAGTGTCGCCGTCCTCGTCTGCAGCTCGGCATAAGACAAGTCCGCCGCTCCAGCCTTGCCGATGAAATCAATGAGCGAGGCTTGCAGATTGTCGGTATAAAGAATGAAGACGTCTTTGCGCATATCGACCTGCTTCACTTCGGCGACGGATTGAAGGAGCTGTACCATTCCGGCGCGTTCCGCCTCCGGCAAGCTCTCATAGCCTGACGCCCGGAATTCGATGGCGCTGTCGGACTGAAGGCTTCGCACGAGCCGCTCAGGGCTATCGAGGGCGATCACCTTGCCTTGGTCCATAAGGCAGATGCGATCGCAAAGGATGTGCGCTTCATCCATATAGTGCGTGCTTAACACAATTGTCTTGCCTTGCTTCTTAAGCTTGAGGATAATGTCCCATAACGTGCGCCGAGCCTGTGGGTCGAGGCCGGTCGTCGGCTCGTCGAGAAATACGACCTGAGGGTCGTTGACAAGCGCCAGAGCGATTGCGAGCCGCTGCTTCTGGCCGCCGGACAAATGCTTAACGCGGTCGTTCATTTTCTCCTTCAACATCATCTCTTCGAGCAGCGGCTCGACCGGAAGCGATTTCGGGTAGAAGCTCGCGTACATGCGCACGATTTCCTTCACTTTCAGCAGGTCGAACATCGAAGTCGATTGCAGCTGTACGCCGATCACTTCCTTGACCTTCTGCAAATTCTTCCGCGTATCGAAGCCGGCCACGTTGGCCACGCCTCCATCGGGTCGGCGGAGCCCCTCGATCATCTCCATAGTCGTCGTCTTGCCGGCGCCGTTCGGCCCGAGCAATCCGAACACTTCGCCGCGCATGACGGTAAAGCGGACGCCGTTCACAGCGGTATGGGCGCCGTACCTCTTCACAAGGCCGTCCGCCTCGATGATCGGTTGGCCGCTGTCGCTGGCGTTTTGTATCGCTTCAGCAGCGCTTGTCATCTGCACTCTCCTCTTTTTTAGTTCCCTTATTCCGATTTCAGGTTAAGCGTGATCTTCCCCATTAGCCAATGCAGCTATAAATCCATTCTATGACATTGTAATGTCTGAGATAATATTTTCCAATAGAGTCTACTTTTCGAACAAATGGTGAACTCTTTTAATATAGCATGTAACATTTGATATCATTTCTTACCGATTGCTAATTTGAAGAACCGTGACTTATAGAATCCGATTTCACTATTCGCTACTGAGAAAATAAAAAACGATCGCCGTAGCGACCGTTATTCCGCTATCGTCATCCGTCCCTCAGCTTAATAAAATGAGGCATACCACTGCGGCATGCCCCACCATCATTTGATGAACTATCGTTTTCCCTGTTTTATTATCGTTTACGGAAGCAGATTGCCTGCTGCGCGATAAATCTCATACCATTCTTGGCGTGTCAGATAAACATCGCTTGCCTTACAGCAATCTTTTAACCGACCTGTATTCATTGTACCGGTGACCGGCTGCATGCGTGCGGGATGGCGCAAAAGCCATGCGATGGCGATGGTCGTGTTGCTCACTTCATATTTTGCCGCAATTTCATCGATCTTCTGGTTCAGTTCTGGGAACTTGTCGTTTCCGAGGAATACGCCTTCGAAAAATCCGTATTGAAAAGGCGACCACGGCTGAATGGTGATGTCGTTCAGTCTGCAGTAATCAAGCACGCTGCCGTCCCGGTTCACGGCCGGGTCATTCTCCATATTCACATTAATGCCATTCGAGATCATGTTGGCGTTGGTGATACTTAATTGTAGTTGGTTGGCCACAAGCGTCTGCTTCACCGACTTCTTCAGCAGTTGAATCTGCATCGGATTCTGATTGGAAACGCCGAAATGCCGCACTTTCCCCGAGTTTTCAAGAAGATCGAAAGCTTCGGCGACCTCTTCCGGTTCTACCAGCGCATCCGGACGGTGCAGGAGCAGAATGTCCAGATAATCGGTTTTCAGCCGTTTCAGGATGTTGTCCACCGATTCCAAAATATGTTCTTTGGAGAAGTCGAACGTGCCCTTCCGAATGCCGCACTTGGATTGCAGGAAAATCTTCTCACGAATATCATCGTTCATATGGATGGCATCCGCGAATATTTCTTCGCAGGTTCCGCCGCCATAAATATCCGCATGGTCGAAGAAATTCGCCCCTTCTTCCAGTGCCGTCTGGACAAAGCGCTCAGCCTCGGTTTTGTCCAGCGAGTTAATTCGCATGCAGCCGACCGCAATAACAGGAACTTCTAATGTGCTGGTTCCAAGCTTCATGGTTCTCATTTCAGTGTCCAACCTCCTTCACGTTTCTTCTACGCTCGTTGCCAAAAACTGTTAGTCTCTTATTATTGTCACATACAAGTATAGTAGTTTTCAAGAATTACAGAATCCATCATCGCTATATTTTATTCAGGATAGCCGCTTACCACGCGTAGGCCGCAGGAGCATCTCCTCCGGGACCCGGGAAAATTTCATCGATCTTGGCCAGCATATCGTCGTTCAATTGAAGTTCGACGACACGCAGCGTATCCTCAAATTGCTTCAACGTTCGGGGACCGATAATGGGTCCGGTCATCGCCGGATGCACCAGCGTCCAGGCAAGCGCGACCGTCGCTGCCGACTCGCCGATTTCCGCGCAAAGCTTGGAAAACCGCTCCAGCTGCGGACGAAGAGCTTCGATACGCGACAGCTGTCTGGCCGAGCGAGACCCTTGCTCCGGATTCAGGTTGCCGCCGAGCACGCCTCCGTCCAGAGGGCTCCACGCAATGACTCCGATGCCATGTTCCTCTGCCGCGGGCAGCACTTCCAATTCGGGCAACCGGCAGAGCAGGCTGTATTTGTGCTGCTCGGAAACCAGTCCCAGCATGCCGCGCGCCTTGGCTTCATACTGTGCTTTGACGAGGTCGCGTCCGGCAAAATTGCTGGCGCCGACATACCCTATTTTCCCTTCCTTCAAATGCACATCGAAAGCGTTCCACAACTCGTCCCAGGAAACATTCCGGTCCACGTGGTGCATCTGGTACAATTCGATATGGTCGGTTTTCAGGCGGTGAAGCGATCCTTCCAGATGGCGGCGGATTTTAAAACCGGAAAGGCCGCCCTTTTCATTGGGATCGACGCTCGGGTGCTGCATGTTGCCGAACACCTTGGTGGCGAGAATGACCTTCTCCCTGCGACCGCCGCCCTGTTCAAACCAGCGGCCGATAATTTCCTCCGTCCAGCCTCGATGTTCTTCTCCGCCGTAAACGTTTGCAGTATCGAAAAAATTCACGCCCGCATCGATCGCCGCGTCCATAATCCGAAAAGCTTCCTTTTCTTCCGTGCTCGGTCCGAAGTTCATCGTCCCCAGACATAAGCGGCTCACTTTCATTCCGGTTTTTCCCAGGTACTTGTACTGCATGTTTCCAGCCTCCTTAGAAATTTCATATACGCCCAATACCATTATAATCGTCTTCCGCCTCGATTTTAAGGACTGAAAACAACTATACTGCAACATGTCTGGTAAATGAACAAAATCGTTAAGCTTTTTTTATTCTTAACATACGATTAGCCCCTGTTTGAAATTCATATGGAACCACGATCTCTTCTGAGCTATAACCTTCACTATGAATATAATCAATCAATTTATCCAAATGTTCGTATCTTCTACAATATAGGTCAACTAAAGGGAAGAAACGAATTTCTTGTTTTGTTACTCTCATAAGTTCCTGTATTGTTTGCAAATGAAATTGATAATTCAACCTGTCTGCATACGTGAATAAGAAATGAGCAGAAAGTGTTAAATCGAATTGCTTGTCATCAAACGGTAAAGCAGGCAAAATCGAAGGAATATAACAACTCGGCGACTGTTTCATGTGACTTATACAATCAGATAATGCTTGGGTTCTATGATTCGATAATACCTTAACTGATTTGAAATAATCCCATATATAATTGCTTTGTACCTTTTCCATCTGTTCCATTGCGTGTTCTACATCATGAAATCCCTTTTCTTCAAGGCTTTCAACATCATGAAAATATGCAATATCAGTAGCGGTCACATCTGCTCCAAGTTGATTAGCTATTGCCGTGAAAGAGCATGCACCAGCAGGACAATCAAGAATCTTTTGCCCTATCAAATCCTCTTTACGCAGGTTGAACATTGACATATATTCATCAAATGTTCTTCCAATAAAGACGATACGAGCTATATCCAACTTTATCTCTGATTTACTCATCTCAACCCACCTTCCTACTCTCAACAATTCTCAGCAAAGTATCTATTATCCTACCAAGGCCTTGCCTTAAGATTAGACTATACTATTATGGGAATACGTTGAAGCGGAAGGAGATCGCACAATGTTTGAGAATCACGAATATTCAGGATCTATTCCCGACAGGAGCCGCCTTAGTATGCAAGCTGACTGCGAGAACTGCTTCGGCTTGTGCTGTGTCGCGCTGCCCTTCGCAGCTTCGGCGGACTTCGCGATCGACAAAGATGCCGGGCAGCCCTGCCAAAACCTGCAATCGGACTTCCGTTGCGGTGTTCATAACAGCCTCAGGCAGCGGGGCTTTCGTGGTTGCACTGTTTATGACTGCTTCGGGGCGGGGCAAAAGGTTTCCCAAGATACCTTCGGTGGGCGCGACTGGCGGCAAGCCTCAGGATCCGCGAAGCAAATGTTTGAGGTGTTCCCCATCATGCGGCAACTCCATGAGCTCCTCTGGTATCTGACCGAAGCGCTAACGTTTGAACCTGCCCGGCCGATCCAAGGTGCGCTCAGCTTGGCGCTCGACGCGACGGAGAGACTCACTCACCTCGATCCCGACTCAATCAGGGAACTGGACGTGGCAAAACACCGAGCAGATGTCAATGCTCTTCTACTCCGGACCAGCGAACTCGTCCGAGCCGAAGCCCTTCGCTCGCAGAAGGGACCCTCAGATCGTCGGAAGACCTACGGCCGAGGTGCCGACCTTATCGGTGCCAAACTGAGAGGTACCGACCTTAGAGGCGCCAATTTGAGAGGGGCCTACCTTATTGCCGCTGACCTCAGAGGCGCCGACTTTAGAGTGGCTGACCTCATCGGGGCTGATTTCCGAGACGCTGACCTCAGAGGTGCCGACCTGACCGAAAGTATTTTTCTCACCCAAGCCCAGATCAACGCGGCGAAGGGAGATGCCAACACAAAGTTGCCACCGTCACTGGCTCGCCCTACGCACTGGTCCACCTAGCGTCTGCAAGGTAGGTGCTGGTCCAACATAGTCAGCCACTCCCACTATCACACATTGAAAAAGGTGCCATCCCACAAATGGCATCCCTTTTCAATATGTGAATTCTCCTATTATTTAAACCATCCCTTTTCCTTAAACCGCATAATGGCTTCAATCCGGTTGCCGACGCCCAGCTTGTCGAGGATCACGGAAATGTAGTTGCGGACGGTTCCGGCCGTAAGGAAC
>JAQBPQ010000167.1 GCA_028287445.1 Cohnella sp. | reverse complement strand
AACGAAATGATAGGCAATTTAGATAATAAATAATAGAAAACAGATCCCCTTTCTTGTTATGCTAGGAGAGTGACCGAAAACCAATAAATCCAATACTTGGAGGGACGCAGATGAACAAGATCAAAGTGGCCGTCATCGGATGCGGCACCATCGCCAACACCGCGCACATTCCGGCATACATCGCCAACCCGAATGCAGAAATCAAATATTTTTGCGATATCAATCTGGAAAAAGCGGAGAAGGCTGTGAAAGAATACGGGGTCGGAATCGCGATCGCCGATTATCATGAGCTGCTGAAAGATCCGGAGATCGAAGCCGTATCCGTATGTACGCCGAACAATGTGCATTCCACAATCACCATTGATGCTTTGCGTGCGGGCAAAAACGTGTTGTGCGAAAAACCGGCCGCCAGAACGTACACCGAAGCGGTGGACATGCAGAAGGTTCAGCACGAAACCGGAAAAGTATTGAATATCGGCGTTGTGAACCGCTTCAATACCGGCGTAAATATCATCAAAAAAATGATTGAAAACGGTGAGTTGGGCGAGATCTACCACGTTTATGTGAGCTTCCGGTCCCAACGCTCGATTCCAGGATTGGGCGGAGCGTTCACCACGAAGGAGATTGCCGGCGGCGGAGCGTTGATCGACTGGGGTGTTCATTTCCTGGATATCGTCATGTATTGTACGGGCGATCCGAATCCGCAGACCGTTACCGGTCAAGCCTACAGCAAATTAGGCCGGGATATGAAAAACTATTCCTACTTGAACATGTGGGCAGGACCGCCTAATTATGAAGGAACCTACGATGTAGACGATTTTGTGACCGGGATGATTCGTACGGAAGGCCCAACCATCACGCTGAATGGGGCATGGGCCCAAAATATCGGTGTCGACGAAATGTATATCGATTTCCTGGGCGACAAGGCCGGGATCCGGCTGCAGTACGGTGCCGACTTTAAACTGTATAGCGCACAGAATGGCGCATTGCTGGAGACGACTCCCAAATTTAACGCGGCCAACATGTTCCAGAACGAGATCGACGCCTTTTTGGCCTGCATCCAAACGGGGGAGAAACTGCCCTCTCATATCGATACCGTCATTCTTTCCTCGAAAATCATGCAAGCGATCTACGATTCTTCGGATAATGGTGCAGAAGTGAAATTTTGATTGGAATGGAGTTTTCGACAGATGAAAAAAATCGGCTTTATCGATTATTTTCTTGACGAATGGCATGCCGAGAACTATCCGCATTGGATCGAAGAAAACCGACTTATATCGATAAAACGTTTGCACCCGACAGAAAAACCGCCCTTGCTCTTTTTGAATTAGCCCGTAATCATGGAACTCCCGTCTATTCCAGCTCGGCGCTTCGTTTTGCTAAGGAATATACCGAGGCGGACCGCCAAGGCATCGAAACGATCTGCAGCATCGGCCCAGGGAAATTTGACAATTATTCCATCCACCAAATCGAGCCGATTATCGCCTTGATGGGAGGCGTTGCTCAAAGGATTATGTGGATTGGGACTCCGAACTCCCCTGCGCTGCTCATCCGGTGTGAGGATGGCCGTCAGGCCACGCTGCATCAGTTGGGCTGGGATTGCCCCTTTAGTCTGACTGCAAGCTATGCCGCGGGCCATGCCAAAGTCATCAAACCGGATTCGGATTATTTCCGTGCGTTTATGAAAAGCATGCTCGCGTTTTTTGAAACGGGTGAACCCAATGTAGCCGAGATGGAAACCGTCGCGATCGTCACCATCATTGAGTACGGTTTTAAAGCTTCCGAAACCCCTTATCAATGGGTGGAACTGCCTTCCTAAGTGGTCTCGGCGCCATCATCCCACATGACATGTAACAAGCCCTGGCCTTCGGACAGGGCTTGTTTTCGGTTTCAGCTTAATGAGTGACGGAGGCCAAGATCTCCCGGATCAACTGCTGTTTGCGTTTGGAGCAGGGGATGCGTTTGCCGGAATCGCCAAAACAGATGGCATCATCCTCCAAGCGGGTAATTTTGCCCGCGTTTACATAACAGTTCGAATCCACACGGACAAAGGCGGCGTCCGACATCAACCGGTTCTTCTCATCGGTAGAAAGTCTCTTTTTGATGTTGTAATTGCGGCCGTGAAAACTGATTAAATCGTAGGACCCCACTTTAAAGAACAGCGTGTCGGTTATGGGTTCGAAATCTTCATACACGTTTTTGTCCTGCAGCGCTGCATTCATCATTCCAAAATCCCCCTTCTGAAAAGATGTGCAAATGGTAGCGCTTACAGTATAACATGTTTCCAATGGAAAAATAGGGGAGTTTCCAAAATCGATTAAAATTTCATGTCGTATAATATGACACGAATCGCCAATAACTTGTCTATGTCTCGAAATATGTCGATACAAAATGTATTTAAATTTGATTATTTGAGCCGTTTTTTTAGAAAACCGCGTGAATTTCCCCTAAATATTCGGTATAATCATAATGTAAATCGGTGATATGTAAGAAAATATAACGTTCAATTTTAAACACCCGATTCCAATCGACGGAGGTGACTTTCGCATGCAGGCTGTGCCGGACATCCTGTCTCCGGAGGATTTGTACTTGTTTAATACGGGCCAGCTTTTTCGCGCATATCGCAGCCTTGGGGCGCATGCGACAGAATGGAGCGGACAGGAGGGCGTCCGTTTTGCGGTTTGGGCTCCACATGCGCGGGGTGTTTCCGTTGCAGGAGATTTCAACGGATGGAACGGCGTGAAGCATCGGATGGAGTTGGCCGGCAAAACGGGTGTATGGGTATTATTCGTTCCCGAGATCGCTGAAGGAACGAAATACAAGTACGAGTTAATGGATGCCCACGATAATCGAAGGCTTAAGGCCGATCCTTTTGCATTTGGAAGTGAGCTGAGACCCAACACCGCCTCCATCGTGACCCGGTTGGACGGCTACGAATGGCACGACGAAGCTTGGACCGTGAAGCAGCGCCGAACTCCCCCGTATGATCAGCCAATGCTCATTTATGAGGTCCATCTGGCCTCTTGGCGGATGGACGCTCCGGAGCAGTTTCGTTCCTATGAACAGTTGGCTTACGAATTGGTGGAATACGTCGCCGACATGGGATATACCCATATTGAGATTCTGCCCTTGACCGAACATCCGCTCGATCAGTCGTGGGGGTACCAGCCGACCGGTTATTACGCGGCGACGAGCCGGTACGGTCCGCCGGAAGGATTGCAAAAGCTCGTAGACCGCTGCCACCAAAAAGGGATAGGCGTCCTGCTGGACTGGGTTCCCGGTCACTTTTGCAAAGATGACCACGGCCTGCGGTTGTTCGACGGTACCGCATTGTATGAGGATTCCGATCACCGGAGGGCGGAGAAACCGCTGTGGGGTACGCTCGAGTTTGATTTCGGCAAGCCCGAGGTGGTCAGTTTTCTCATCTCCAATGCCCTGTTTTGGATGGACGTGTACCATATCGACGGGCTTCGTGTGGACGCCGTGGCCAGTATGATCGACCTGCATTTTGACAAACCCGAAGAGATGAAGATGCTCAACCGCTATGGAACATCCGAACACCTAGAAGCGCTGCAGTTTCTCCGCACCTTGAACGAAACCGTCTTTCGCCAATATCCCGAGTGCTTCATGATCGCCGAAGATTCTTCCTCCTATCCCGCCGTTACCTCGCCTACCTACCTTGGAGGCCTCGGATTCAACTACAAATGGAATATGGGTTGGATGAACGATATGCTCCGCTATATGGAAACCGACCCGGACCGCCGATCGTCGCTCCACTCTCTCCTGACCTTTTCCTTGTGGTACTCCTTCTCGGAAAATTATATTCTCCCTTTGTCGCATGATGAAGTCGTGCACGGCAAACGGTCCTTGCTGCACAAAATGCCGGGAACGTACCCGGAGAAATTCGCCAATCTGAGACTCTTATACGGCTACTGGATGGCTCATCCGGGCAAGAAGCTGCTGTTCATGGGAGGCGAGTTCGGTCAATTCGACGAATGGAAGGTCGACGCCGGCCTCGATTGGATGCTGCTTCAATATCCGCTCCATGACAGCATGCAGCGTTACGTCAGGCGGTTGAACCGGCTGTACGCGGAGCAACCGGCATTGTGGGAGTCCGATCATCGAGCCGATGGTTTTTCCTGGATCGACGTCCATAATGCGGAGCAATGCATTCTGTCTTTTGCTCGAATCGCACGTTCCGGCCTTTCGACCATGATCATTGTCTGCAATTTTTCCCGGCACAGCTATTCCGCTTATCGCATTGGTGTACCTGTTCAGGGTACTTATCGTTTGTTGCTGAATAGCGACGAAGCAGATTGCGGCGGCTCCGGTCATCCGGTCTCTGAGGAAACCGCGGCGGAAAAGTCGCCGATGCACGGTCAATCCTACAGCATTGAAATCCCCTTGCCGTCGTTGACATTCCAAATATGGACGCCGGACGAAGGCTGAATTCGCCGTCTTCGCCTTCAATCGCACCACTTAGTTTGGGGAAGGAGTATCATCATGCGCCGAAACGAATGTATCGCTATGCTGCTCGCCGGAGGGGAAGGCCGCCGTCTAGGCGTCCTCACCAAAGATTTGGCCAAACCGGCCGTTCACTTCGGAGGAAAATACCGCATTATCGATTTTACGCTCAGCAACTGCATCCATTCCGGCATCGAGACGGTCGGCGTGCTGACGCAATACCAGCCGCTTGTCCTGAATCAGTACCTCGGAATCGGCAGTCCGTGGGGGCTGGATCGCAGGGAGGGCGGCATGCACGTGCTTCCGCCGTACGTCCGTTCCAAAGGCGGCACGTGGTACAAAGGCACAGCCAGCGCCATTTATCAGAACCTTGGTTTTATCGAACGGTACGACCCTGAATATGTCCTGATCATTTCAGGCGACCACATTTACAAAATGAACTACGACCTGTTGCTCGAAGCCCATAAGGCCAATCGCGCGGATGCGACGATCGCCGTCATTACCGTTCCGTGGGCGGATGCGAGCCGATTCGGTATTTTGAGTGTCGATGATCAAGACCGTGTGGTTGAATTCGCGGAAAAGCCCAAAAAACCTGCCGGCAACCTGGCGTCCATGGGCGTATATATGTTCTCTTGGCCGGTACTCCGAGAAGCCCTCATCCGGGACGAAGCCGAGAAAGGCTCGTCCAACGATTTCGGCAAGGACATCATTCCGGCGATGTTGAAGGAACATGCCCGGCTGTTCTCTTACCGGTTCGACGGGTACTGGAAGGACGTCGGTACGATCGATAGCCTGTGGGAGGCCAATATGGATTTGTTGGATGAAGACCCGGCCCTGCAGTTGAACGACCGTTCGTGGCGCATTTTCTCGGTCAACCCGAACCGGCCGGCTCAATATGTGGCACCGCATGCCAAGGTGAGCAGCTCATTGGTCAATGAAGGCTGTTTCGTGCAGGGAGAAGTGAACCATTCGGTTCTGTTTCAAGGGGTTACCGTCGGAGAAGGAAGCCTGATCGAGGATTCGGTCATCATGCCGGGCGCGACGGTCGGCTGCGGAGCCCGAATCATCCGGGCCATTGTGGGAGAAAAGGCGGTTGTCGGAGAACGATGCCTGGTGGGCAGTTTCGACTCGCAAGAAATTGCGGTGGTCGGCAGCGGGGAAACGGTCCTCGCCGAGTCCGAACTTCAGGAGGTGGAACCGGTATGAAACTGCCGATGCTCGGCGTAATCAATCTCATCCATGAGGCGGACGAAATGGGAAACTTGACGGCCAACCGGTGCCTGGCTACGGTGCCGTTCGGCGGCCGTTATCGGTTGATTGATTTTACGCTGTCCTCCATGGTCAATTCCGGCATTCCCAAGGTGGCGGTGTTCGCTCATACCAAATTCCGTTCCCTGATGGACCATTTGGGCACTGGAACCAACTGGGACCTTCACCGTAAAGGAAACGGTTTGTTCGTGCTGCCGCCGTCGATGGAAGACCAGACCGATTTCGGCAAGGGTGATTTGTACCACTTCTACCGGCACCGGGATTATTTCACACGCAGCAGCCCGCAGGAATATGTCGTCATTTCCCGCAGCCATATGGTGAGCAACGTCGATTTTGCCAAAGTGTTGGACGATCATCAGCAGCGAAGAGCGGATATTACCGTAATTTGTAAACAATCCGCCGAACCGTCGCCTGGATTGGCACGCAAGGTAAAGGTGAACGAAGCCGGGCGAATTACGGAAATGCAGGATCATTACGGCCGGCTCAACAGCGACATCGTCTCGATGGAAATGTACGTACTCTCCAAAGAGCTGCTTCTGGATCTGGTCGAAACGTCGCTCGCGCGCGGGCAGGATCATTTCGTCCGCCATGCGGTCATGTCGATGCTCGGCCATTTGAAGGTTCATGCGTATTTGCACGAAGGCACGCTTGGCGTCGTCAACAACATTGCAGGCTACTACCGCCACAGCATGGAATTGCTCAAGCCGGAGATCTGGCACGAACTGTTTTTCACGCCCGGTCCGATCTATACCAAAATCAAGGATGAACCGCCGACCCAATACCGCAGAGGTGCGGATGTGACCCATTCCCTGATCGCCAACGGCTGCGACATTGAGGGAACCGTACACAACAGCATCTTGTTCCGCGGCGTGAAAATTCATAAAGGTGCCATCGTGCGGAACAGCATCGTCATGCAAAACGGCATCGTCGGAGAGAACGGATCGCTCGAAAACTGCATTCTCGACAAAGAGGTGGAAATCCGGCCGTTGCAGCACCTGCGGGGGGCGGAGAATTTGCCGTTCCTGGCGATCAAGCGCAAGGTCATCTGAGCCGGTGGAAGGAAGGTAAGCGCCATGAAAGTATGGTTCGCGGCGTCGGAAGCGATGCCTCTGGTGAAGACGGGTGGGCTCGCCGATGTGGTGGGGGCCCTTCCCAAGGCGCTCGCCAGGCGCGGTGTGGATGTGGCGGTGATTCTGCCCAAGTACGGAGAAATCCCCAAGGAAGTCACGGATCGTGCGGTTTATATCGGCTATACTTACGTTCAGCTGGGCTGGCGTCGGCAATATTGCGGTTTGTTCGAGTTGTTCGAGGACGGGATTCGATTCCTGCTCCTCGACAACGAGTTTTATTTTAATAGGGGTTACTTGTATGGCTATGGGGATGAGGCGGAGCGGTTCGTTTTTTTTAATTTTGCGGTGCTGGAGGTTTTACAACAGCTCGAACAGATGCCGGACATCGTCCATTGCCACGATTGGCAAACGGGACTCATTCCGATGCTGCTTCGAACAAGGTACGCCAACCGCCCCGGCTATCGGGATATCCGAACCGTGTTCACCATCCATAATTTGCAATATCAAGGGGTGTTCTCGCGGGAGACGCTCCAGGATTTGCTTTCGGCAGGGGACGAGTTGTTCACGGGGGACAAGCTCGAATTTTACGGTGCCGCCAGTTGCATGAAGGCGGCTCTTCGTTATGCGGACAAGCTCACGACCGTTAGCCCCACGTATGCTCGTGAAATCCAAACCGAAGCGTTCGGGGAGAAGCTGGAAGGATTACTCCGTGAGCGGGCGGGGGACTTGAAGGGCATCGTGAACGGCATCGATACGGATGTGTACGATCCCATGAGCGATCCGCACCTCCCGGTGCCGTACCGGGATTCCCGGGCCAAGAAGCGGCAGAATAAAGTGGCGCTTCAGCGTGAACTCGGCCTGGACGTGGACGAGTCGGTACCGATGATCGGCATCGTTTCCCGGCTGGTCGGGCAAAAAGGGTTTGATTTGATTGTTGAAGCGCTGCCGCAAATGATGAACGAAAACGTGCAGATCGCCATTCTTGGTGTGGGAGAACCTGGCATCGAGGCGGCTCTGAAGGAGGCACTCACACGATATCCCGGCCGGCTGGCGGTCTGGTTCGGATTCAACGAAGGGCTGGCGCGCCGGATCTATGCAGGCTCCGACTTATACCTGATGCCGTCCAGGTTCGAGCCTTGCGGGTTGAGCCAAATGATCGCGCTTCGGTACCGATCGGTGCCCATCGTCCGAGAAACCGGGGGATTGTGCGACACGGTCGAATCGTTTAACGAATATACCGGAACAGGGAACGGTTTCAGCTTCGGTCCGGCTGCCGCGCACGATCTGCTGTTCACCGTTCGCCGCGCGTTGTCCTTCTATCGGGACGATGACGTCTGGGCCCAAATATTGGCGAACGGAGCCAAATGTAATTACGGGTGGGAAACCTCCGCCCGCGAATACGAGCGGTTATATCGTGAATTGGCCGGATAAGAAAAGAGGAGACGAGTAGACGATGGCTAGACATCTCGTGATTGGAAACGGAAAAATGCTCATCAATCTGGACCATTACGGGTATATCCGGGATCTCTATTTTCCTTATGTCGGTCAATTGAATCACGTCGGAGGACAGTTGTGCAGATTCGGCGTTTGGTGCAACGGGGAATTCGCCTGGTTGGACGACAAGAGCTGGGCGATCGAATTGGGTTATATCGAAGATTCACTCGTCACCAATGTGACGGCCAAAAATGAAAAGCTGGGCATTGAGCTTCGAATAAATGACGGCATTCATCAGCGGGAATGCATCTTTCTTAAACAGGTGGTCGTTCGCAACCTGGGAGACTCGCCCAAAGAAGTGCGGGTCTTTTTCCATCACGACCTGATGATCGACGGAAGCGATGTAGGCGATACGGCGGCATTTTATCCGGGCAACCGCACGGTTTTTCATTACAAACGTTCTTCCTACTTCATGTGTAACGGCAAATCCGAGTGGGGAGGTATTTTTCAATTTTCTACGGGCATCAAAAGGTTCCAATATGCGGAAGGCACTTGGCGCGACGCGGAAGACGGAGAATTGGCCGGCAACGCGATCGCGCAAGGATCCGTAGACAGCACGGTCAGCTTTCGTACGCTTGTCGGCTCGAACGCCGAAAGCACGATCTACTATTGGATGTCGGTCGGCTCCGATCTGGAAGAGGTCAAACGGCTTGATCAGTACGTGCTGGAGAGCGATCCGGAGAAATTGCTCAGCCGCATCGCCATTTATTGGAACCATTGGTTGGCGCGAGTCGAAGGGAAGTTTGCAGATTTACCGCCGGGCGTCGTTCGTCAATTCAAACATAGCCTGCTGATCGTTCGAACGCATATGGATGAGCAGGGTGCGATTCTGGCGGCGAACGATACGGATATTCTCCAGTACAATCGCGATCATTACAGCTACATGTGGCCGCGCGACGGGGCATTGATTGCCGATGCCATGTCTCAGGCCGGATATCATGGGACGGTCTCTCCGTTTTTCCATTTCTGCGAGCGGGCTTTGTCGCCTGACGGTTATTTGTATCACAAATACAATCCCGACGGAACGGTCGGCTCCAGCTGGCATCCCTATGTAGTGAACGGCGTTCCCCGCCTTCCGATTCAGGAAGACGAAACGGCGCTGGTATTGTATGCACTGTGGAAGGATTACGAGCGTCATGGTGAAATCGAGCTGCCTCAATCGCTGTACGGCACATTCGTCCGCAAGACGTCGGATTTTCTGTGCGACTATATGGAGCCTTCGCTTGACCTGCCGCGTCCCAGTTATGATTTGTGGGAGGAGCGGTACGGTATTTGGACGTACTCGTCGGCCTCCGTTTATGGCGGCTTAATGGCCGCAGCTTATTTCGCCGATTTGTTCGGCGATTATGACCGAAGCGATGGGTACCGACAGACGGCGGAACGGATTAAGCAAGGTATCTTGACTCACCTGTGGGATGAAGAGGCCGGGCGATTCGCCCGCGGACTCGTATGGCAGGACGGGCACTGGGTTAAAGACATGACCATGGAGAGCAGCCTCTTCGGCTTATTCGAATTTGGAGTATTGGCTGCGGAAGATAGCCGCGTCGGGTCGACGATGCGTGCGATTGCGGACGGCCTGTCGGTCAAGACGGAAATCGGCGGTATCGCCCGCTATACGGCGGATCATTATTTTCGGGTGTCGGACGATGTGCAGATGGTACCGGGCAATCCGTGGATCATTTGTACACTTTGGCTCGCCAAATTTCAGATCGAGACGGCCCAGGCTCCCG
>JAQBPQ010000152.1 GCA_028287445.1 Cohnella sp. | reverse complement strand
CAAAATCGAAGACGGGGACTTCGGGCCCACACAGGTTAGCACCGGTCATTATTTCGTGATGGGAGACAACCGGCACCTGAATGCCAGCAAAGACAGCCGGGAGTTCAAAGAAGTTCCGGAAAATACGATCAAAGGCCGCGCCGAAATGATCATTTGGCCGATTTCGCGTTGGGCGAAGCTGTGATGGGAAAGAGGGAGCGGTTTGAAGGAAGTGACGATCTACACAGACGGAGCTTGTTCCGGGAACCCCGGTCCGGGAGGCTGGGGTGCGGTTCTGTTGTTTAGCGAACATCGCAAAGATATATCAGGCGCAGAACAGATGACGACCAACAACCGGATGGAGTTAACGGCGGCGATCGAAGCGCTCGGACGGCTTAAAGAAGAGTGCCGGGTCAAGCTGCACAGCGATTCCGCGTATTTGGTCAACTGTTTTCGAGAAGGCTGGATGAAAGGCTGGATTCGCAATGGCTGGCGCAACAGCCGCGGACAGCCGGTCGAAAACCGCGACCTGTGGGAGCGGTTGAATGAACTGATGCAAAGACACGACGTGGAATACGTCAAGGTCAAGGGACATAGTGACAATGAACTGAACAACCATTGCGACCTTATGGCCCGCGAGGCGATCGCACGACTGAAATGAAGGAGGAACAGGGATGACCCCGACGGGAAGGGACGCCGCATTTTGGCGGCAATTGAAGGAAGATATGATCGCCGCGGCCCCCGGACTCGGCATCGACAAAATCGGGGTCACAGTCTCGGATCCTTTTACGGAATTAAAGGATAGACTTGTACGGCATCGCGAATTGGGACATGAGTCCGGCTTCGAGGAGCCGGACCTGGACAAGCGGACGGATCCGTCACTGCTTATGCCCAATCCACGATCCATCATCTCGATCGCCGTCGCTTATCCGTCGAAACTAAAGAACGCACCGGTGTCGGAACCGGGGCGGCGTCGCGGTATCCTTTCCCGGTCGGCGTGGGGTGAAGATTACCACCAGGCGCTCCGGCGCAGGCTGGAACGGTTGACAGCTTGGCTGGCCGAACGTGTTCCTGAAGCCCGATTGATGTCGATGGTCGATACGGGCGCATTGGCGGACCGGGCGGTAGCGGAGCGTGCCGGCATCGGCTGGAGCGGCAAAAACTGCTCGATCATTACGCCGGAATGGGGCTCATGGGTTTATCTCGGGGAGATGATCACCGACCTTCCGCTGCCGCCGGATCACCCGGTGGAAGAAAGCTGCGGAGACTGCACTCGCTGCATAGACGCCTGCCCGACAGGCGCACTTGTCGGTCCTGGACAGCTGAATGCGCAAATTTGCATTTCCTATGTCACCCAGACCAAAGGGTTGGTCGACGAGGAAATGATGCAGAAAATCGGCAACCGGCTGTATGGCTGCGACACGTGCCAGATCGTCTGCCCCGTGAATCGCGGCGTCGATAACCGGCACCATGTGGAACTATTGCCGGATCCGGAGGTGGCCAAGCCGCTTCTCCGGCCGCTTCTCGCCATGGGCAACCGCGAGTTCCGCGAGAAGTTCGGCTCCAGCGCAGCGGCATGGCGGGGGCGCAAACCGATCCAACGCAACGCGCTGATCGGTCTCGGTAATTTTCGCGACGCCGAATCCGTGCCGGATGTGGCCCGGGTACTTCGCGACGATCCGCGCCCTGTGCTGCGTGCTACGGCGGCATGGGCGCTCGGCCGGATCGGCGGAGAACCGGCGGCAGAGGCGTTGGCCGCAGCGGTGGCGACGGAACAGGAATCTTCCGTCCGGGAAGCGGCCGAACGTGCCTTGGCCAAAGTGGGCCACTCTGCACCGATAGAAGGCGGGCACTTCTAGGCCGGGAGACGTGAAACTCCAGATGAAAGAATCAATATTTTCTTGTAAATTGCTGTCGATTTTTGGATATTTGTTATAGAATGAAGACATCCGGAATTTACTGGGATCGGGAGAGAGATTTACGATGAAACTCGTCGATATTGAAACGGTGGAGCCGGGGCAGACGCTCGGCAAAACGATATTTTCCGCGAACGGTACCGTTCTCCTCTCGATTGGGGTGCAGCTGACCGTATATATGATCAGCACATTGAAACGGCTGGGCGTCACGACAATCTATATCGACGATCCGCAATTTCGGGACATCACTCCGGATGAAGTCTTATCTGATGAGACGAAACAAACGGTCATCAACCAGATGTCCGAGACGTTCGAAGCGGCGCGTTCCGGCAAAGAGTTCAGCACCAAAGCGATCAGTCAGACCGTCGATCAATTGCTGAAGGATGTCATGAGGAACGCCAGCGTGATGGTGCAGTTATCCGACATTCGGACCGCGGACAACGCCAAATTCGTTCATGCCATGAATGTGTGCATATTGTCGACGCTTATCGGTGTGAATATGGGATTGAATATGATCCAGCTTAAGGAGCTCAGCATCGGTGCGCTGCTGCACGACATCGGCAAGTTGAATGCGCCGGAAGTCCAGGAAGGCAAATCTCACCACGCATGGCGGGGATTCGAATTGCTGAAGAGCAAGCGGGAATACAGCCTGCTGATTGCTCATGTGGCGTTCCAGCATCATGAAGCGGTAGATGGCACAGGCGAACCGAGACACGTGACGGGAGAAGAAATCCATCTTTATGCTAAAATCGTCGCTGTAGCGAACACCTTCGACAATTTGCTTTCTCCTCTCCAAGGAGGGCGCGCGCAGCTGCCGCACGAGGCTTGCGAGCAGTTGAATGCCCTCTCCGGCACCAAACTGGATCACGACGTACTGGTCCAGTTCATGAACATTGTCTCGATATATCCCAACGGAATCTCCGTTCGTTTGTCCAATCGTAAAATCGGTGTCGTGGTGGGGCAGCATCGAGGCTTGCCCGGACGGCCGATCGTTCGGATCATCGATCGGGAAGACGAGGACACGGTCGAGGCCAAAGAGATCGATCTCGCCCAGCATCCGACGATGTTCATTGATGCCGTTTTGAACTGATCCATCTGCATTTGCGGCGATTGCCGGCGGTTTGCGCCCCGGCCGGACGCCATGCTATCATGAACTGAAACCCTTACTCTCGCGCGTTTGAGGCCGTGAGATTTTATTATGAACAGGCAGGAGGCACCTCATATGGTCTGGACTATCGTAATCCCGATCGTGACACTCATCGTAGGCGCGGTGATCGGATTTCTTGTAGGCGTATTTTATTTGCGCAGGCAATTGACGAAGATGCAAAGCGATCCCGAAGCGCTCCAGAAAATGGCCAAGCAGATGGGTTACAACATGAATAAGCAACAACTGCAGAAAGCCCAGCAAATGATGAAGAACCAAAATCAGAACCCGAAATCCAGGAAGTAATCGATCGTCCTGCCGGACTGGATTCCGGACGAGCCGGAGGCCGGTGAAGGAGGAGTATTGTGGCTGGAGTGAAAGATTACGTCAACGCACATGTCGGGGAAAACCGTGAGCAGATCGAGTATCATGTCCGTGAAATCTTGAGATTGATCGGGGAAAACGTGGAGCGCGAAGGCCTGCAGGAGACCCCTGCGCGGGTGACCCGCATGTATGAAGAAATTTTCGCCGGATATTCGGTGGATCCTCGTTCCGTACTGGGTGTTACGTTTGACGAGAAGCATGAAGAACTGGTTATCGTCCGCGACATCGTTTATTACAGCCAATGCGAGCATCATATGGCGCCTTTCTTCGGCAAAGCTCACATCGGATACATACCAAGCGGCAAAATCGCGGGACTGAGCAAGCTCGCCCGACTAGTCGAAGCCGTTACGCGCAAGCTGCAGGTGCAGGAGAGGATCACTTCGCAAATCGCCGACACCTTGGAAGAAGTTTTGCAGCCCCATGGTGTGATGGTGGTCGTCGAGGGAGAGCATCTGTGCATGTGTGCAAGAGGAGTCAAAAAACCGGGCAGCAAAACGGTGACCTCGGCAGTCCGCGGACAATTCCGCCAAAGCTCCGCTCTCCGCTCGGAATTTCTGTCCCTGTTGAAGGATTAACAGTCAAGAGGCTTGCCTGATAGAAAACGATTGTGTTGTCCGGAAGGAGCACCGTCTCATGCCTCACCTGATCATCCGTGGCCTGTCCGTTGAGCAAGTCCGCGCCATCAGCGGACCGTTGGTGGACGAGCTCGCTGAATTGTGCCAATGCCCTGCCGACCACTTTTTGCTTGAGTGTCTGCATACGACCGCCGTGTGCAACGGTTATGTCGTATCTTCCTATCCGTTCGTTGAAGTAGCCTGGTTCGAGAGAGGCTCGGAGGTTCGGGACCAATTCGCCAAAGTGGTAGACCGTTACGTCCGCTCACTCCGCATTCCCGAAGCCGAAATCGCATTTCGAGCCTATCGGGAAGACGCCTACTATAGGAACGGAGAACCGGCCGGTTCTGCCGAGCATGATACGGATACCGCCTCTCTTCAGCGAGAACTTAAGTCGCTCCGGGAGGCCAACGGCAAACTCCATGAGCAACTGCACAAGGCAAGGAAGATACCTGCGGCCAGCTCAGAATCGAATATGTCCAGCAGGCTGAGAGATGCTTTGCGGGAGTGATGCTGTGAAGTGTGCTGCTATGCACCTGCATAGTAGCACACAGCTGCTTAATTCCGCCGACAAGCCAGCATCGCACCCCGCATCGTACTACACAGCTACTTATTCCCGCCGACTAGCGAGCATCGCACCCTGCATGGTAGCACACAGCTACTTATTCCCGCCGACAAGCCAGCATCGCATCTCACATAGTAGCACACAGCTACTTATTCCCGCCGACCAGCCAGCATCGCACCCCACAAAGCAGCACACAGCTACATATGCCCGCCTCTCCCTAAGCAATCCGCACGCGAATTGCTTTTTTACCCTTACAGTACCAAATAACATAAAAAATAAGCCAAAATGGTCGTGACTCCAGATGTGCCTTGTCCGATATGATGGAATTATGTGTCAGAATTCTATTAGGAGGAAGTCCCATGAACCCAACGCAAAAGGTGAGAATCGGTCTCATCGGAGCAGGAAATATCGGAAACGTTCATCTCCAAGAGTTTGGCAAGCTGCAGGATCTTTGCCAATTTACGGTCATCACGGACGCTTATTTGCCGCTTGCGGAGCAAAGAGCTCAGCAATACGGCATTCCCGTCGTTGCGAAGTCTCCTGAGGAATTGCTGTTGCGCGAGGACGTCGATGCCGTGATCGTCGGCGTTCCGAACGCGTCTCATGCGCCGCTCACGATTGCCGCTTTGGAACACGGCAAACACGTGCTGGTGGAGAAACCGATGGGCCTTCATTCGGAAGCGGCCAAACAAATCGTCCGGGCTCAACAACGTACAGGCAAAACCGTCATGGTTGCTCATCAGATGCGCTGGGAATCGCTGCCGCTGCAGATCAAGGCTCAGATCGACCGCGGCGAACTGGGCCGTATTTATTCGGCCAAGACGGGTTGGTACCGTCGCAAAGGGATCCCGGGCTGGGGCACTTGGTTTACGCAGCAGGCGCAATCCGGAGGCGGACCTCTGATCGATATCGGTGTACACATGCTGGATTTGGCGTTTTTCCTCATGGGAGAGCCGAAACCGGTGTCGGTATACGGAGCCGCTTATGCGGAATTCGGACCGCGTCAAAAAGGGATCGGCGACTGGGGCAAACCCGACTGGAACGGCGTTTACGATGTGGAGGACTTGGCGACGGCGATTATCAAAATGGAAGACGGAAGCTCGCTCACGCTCGAAGTCAGCTGGGCGGTGCACATGGATACCGACAGCTCCCCGTTCCTTCACTTGATGGGCTCCGACGGGGGCATCGCGCTGCGCGGCGGGGAAGGCAAGTTCCTGACCGAACGTTTCGATCAGGCGATGGAAGTTCCGCTGGTCGCTCCCGCTGTCGATGAAGGTTCTCGTGTGCGATTGAGCCGTCACTTCCTGGAATGTGTCCGCGAAGGCAAACAGCCTTGGACCTCGGCTCAGACGGGTCTGCGCAGCAACCTTATCATCGACGCCATTTATGAATCCTCCCGCACCGGCGGCGAAGTGAAGTTAGACTGGAGTCTGTAAAAAAC
>JAQBPQ010000154.1 GCA_028287445.1 Cohnella sp. | reverse complement strand
TATCGTTAGAGCTGACGAGGCTTCGAGCCGCGTGGCGGCAAACCTGGATCCTGCGGCGGCGCTGCCGGTTCGGCCACGACTGCCGCTTCTAAGGCTTTCGAAACAGGCTCGGCTTTCGCTTGTTCAGCAGTCGCCGACTGCTGCATTTGCGCTGCCTGCGCTTCCGCGTTCGCGAACGCAGCGGCGTGTCTGCGACGAGCCAACCCGTGCCACAGCGACTCGGAGCGGGGAGCCGCCACAAACTCGACTTCCTCATCCGGGGCCAGCACCAAGCCCAGTTGATGATGTTCCCCCGCGTAACGCGCGCGCTGTACTAACTTCAGATGCCCGTCGCGATTGACGACCTCCATCTTCGAAAAAGCCGAATGCCGCTGCAGTGCGGAGTGCAGCTCTTCTTTGGTCCGGGTCGAAATGCCGTTCACCTTCCGAATGACCTCACCGGCCAACAGTCCCATCTCTGCGGCCGGCGTTCCAGGCAGTACCGCGAGCACCCGTACGCCGGTGCCGTCCTGGATATACAGGGGCAAACGGCCGCTTTCGCGGGAACGGCTAAGCAGCAGAAGCCCTTCATGTAGAACGAATGCCGCGACAGATGCCACGACGGCAAGCGGTGACCAGAACGCGGCCCCTGCCGCCAGGCCTCCAACCACAGCACCGTACAACATTAAGCTGGTGCCGGAGAATCTGGCCTTTTCTTCCGGCCAGAACGTCTCCGTCCTGTCACTGAAACCGATCAACACAGGGAATGCCATGAGCGTCCAGCTTACGGCGTCTCCCCCGATGCCGAATAGCGGCGTCCAAGGAAGCTGGAACCCACCCGAGCCCCCGCCAGCCATCGGAACAAGCCACAGCAGCGGAATCGGCCATACGCCTGACAATGCGTAAGCTCCTACCGGTCTGCCCCGTTTTCCCTCGAGGAACAAAGGAATAGCCGTCTTCGCCCCTTGAAGCCTGACCAGCAGCCCTTCCGCGATATGCAGCAGTCCCGCCAGAAACAACAGCCCCGGCACGTTAATGCTGTTCACCGTGTGAACAGCGTCAAACGCAAACCCGCTCAGGCCATTTTCGGAGACCGCCGAAGATAAGACCGCCTGCACGATGCCAAGCGCTCCGGCCGCGTAAGCCAAACAAATGTAACGAAGCCGGAACAAGGCCAGCACAACCGTGGCAATCCATACGCATAACAGGGTGCCTGCCGTCAGTTCCGCACCTGCGGCGAAACCGAGTGCGGACAGTCCGACACCGGCCAGAATTCCCGCCCCTAGGCGCCATAGCACCAACGGCAAGGAGCCGAGCAATCGAACATGGAACAATCGCCTCTGAAGAGTGACTCCTTGCCGGGCATGCCACCAAACTATAAAAACCGCAATATATAAATAGGGCAGAGACAGCAAACCTAGCGTTGCCTGTCCCGCCTCACGCAAACCGTTTAACAAGGAATCCAACCGGATCCCCCCTTTCCAAAGAACAAAGCAGTTGACGCGAGAATAAACGGCGATCGCCGTCCTGGAGACGGCGGTAGACGTTTATATCGGAGATTCAACCTCGTACACCATATTCGACGGCCAAAGGAGAATTCCTTCCGGCAGCTGAAGCCGTCCCGATCATCTCTTGTGCTTTGGACAGCGCCGCCTGCAGTTGGGCGTCCTTCTCCGGTTTTTGAAGTTCCGCATACAGCGATTGTTCCAACTGATCCGCCGTATGCGGGTCCACTTCGCCCGTCACAGGCAAATGTTCCCGCTGCTGAAACGCTTTGAGCGCTAATTCCGTTCCGTCGCTGAAGTATCCGTCGCTGCGATCGGCCGGGGTTCCGACTCCCGCTAAAATATGCTGAAGATTGGTCACGTCTTCCCCTGTTTGATCCCGTTTCAAGATCCGGTCTCTCGGCAGCTTGGAGGACATCCAATAATCCGGTTGAACGACGCGGATGTCGGGCTCAATGCCTTTATGATGGATCCAAGTACCGTCGGGCAACAGCCACTTGCATACCGTCAGCTTGACCAAGCTTCCGTCACCGAGTTCGTTGTCAAAGCTGATTTGAACCGTACCTTTGCCGAAAGTCGTCTCTCCGACCAGCACCGCTCCCGCAGACTGCTTGAGGGCCCCTGCCAAGAGCTCCGCAGCGCTGGCGCTCGCCTTGTTCATCAGCACTACGAGCGGATACGGCTTGCCCTTCCCCGAACTTCCATCCGCCAGCTTGCTGTCGCGCTGACCGTCGTTATATTCGTATTGAAAAATCGGTTTTCCTTTGGGAACGAATTGATCCGCAATCTTCTGCGCGGACTCCACCATGCCGCCCGGATTGTTGCGCAAGTCGATGACCAGCGCTTTGAGCCCCTTGCCTTCCATACTCTTCAGTTCGTCTTCCACCTGAGCCAGCGTAATTAAGGAAAATTGGGAAATCGTAAGCCGTCCGATGCCGTCCGAACCGAGTTGGGCCTGAACCGTCTCGACCGGGATCCGGTCGCGGACCAGTTCGAGCTCCATCGCTTCCTTCGCGCCGGGGCGAAGCACCCTAAGCTTGGCTTTCGTCCCTTTGGGTCCGCGGATTTTGGCAACCGCCTCGCTTAACGACAGCCCCTGCAGACTTTCCCCGTTCACCATTATGAGCACATCGCGGGGTTGAAGGCCCGCCCGTTCCGCGGGGGAACCCTTCATGGGTGATTCCACGACGATCACGCCGTTCTCTTTTTTCAAATCCGCACCGATCCCGGTAAAAGCGCCCTGTGTCGTATCCGTGAATTTTTCCGCTTCAATTTTGGACATATACACCGAATAAGGGTCACCCAGCGAATCCAGCATGCCCTGAACCGCCCCATCCAGCAGCGTTTGGCGGTCTGCCGGGATCATGTACCGATTCCCGATCAGGTCGAGCACCTTATTCAACTTGTCCAACTCTTTCTCACGCAGTCCTTGCGAGGAAGGCGTTCCCGATACCGAAGAGGCCGGCGTTTGCGAAGCAGGAGACCAGCCCGGAACCTGAAGAATGCTCCACGTCACAACGCCGGCGCCGATGGCCGTGAGCACGAGAAGCGCCAATACGGTTCGACCCCGAAACCACACGACCGTCCACCCCTTACCCTTGCTTTTCTCCTAGAATCTTACATGGCGTCCTGCCTTATCCTTATTCTATTGTATCCCGCGGTTTCCCATTCGTCACGCAAAAACAGCCGTCCCCTGGTTACCGTTAGCCATCCGAGTATGGACTGGCAAGGGCGGGCCGGACGGCGGCTGTCCGAATCCTTTTGTTTATTTCAGAAAAGGAGCCGGATTGATAGGCGAAGAATTTTTGCGGACTTCAAAATGAAGGTGGGGGCCGGTGGCTTGTCCGGTCATGCCGACAAGTCCGATCTTCTCGCCGCGTTTGACGGTTTCGCCCTTGTTGACGAGGATCCCGCCGGGTTTGATATGTCCGTACAGCGTCCACAATCCGCCGCCATGATCAATGATGATGCAGTTGCCATAACCGCTCCACCACTGCGCGACGATGACGACGCCGGACTCCGCCGCATAGATCGGAGTACCCTGCGGTACAGCCATGTCCATCCCGGTATGCAGCTTCTTCGCTCCTGTAATCGGATGAATGCGGTAGCCGAACGGAGAGGAGAGCCGCCACTGGGCATGAATCGGGACTGCCAGTTTGCCGCCCGTGTAATAAGTTTTGACCCGGTTTTTCTCCGCCTGGAGCTTGGCCATTTTCTTCGCCAAGTCCATCAGCAGCTTCTCGGATTCGGCGCTGATTTCTTCGGAGTCCACGATTTGCTGGCTCAGCTGGGCAACCATCGATTGTTTGTCGTTTTCCTTACCCTCGAGATCCGCCTTCTGATTCGCCATTTGATCATAAAGCGCCTTTACATCCTGCAGGTTCTTCGCGACTTCCACTTTCTTCTGCGCGACGAGGGCCCTTGCCGCTTTCTTACTTTCGAGCAGATCGTGTGTCTGGACCGTGATGGACTGCATCGCATCGAATCGGCTCAGGAAGTCTCCGAAGCTGGCCGAGCTGAGCAGCACGTCCATGTAAGAGACGGCTCCGTTGGTATACATGACGCGAATCCGGGAATTCAATTGTCCGCCGGTCAGCTGCTCTTGCTTGATGGCGTCTTCCAGCTCTTGCCCGGTTTTTTGCAGTTTTTCCTCAGTATCGCCGATGTTGTTTTCCGTCTGCATCAATTTATTGCCCACGGAGTCGATCTGATTCATCAACGTTTGGATTTCTTCTTTGGTCGCCTGCTTCTTGCCCGTGAGCGTCTGTACGTTTTTCTCGGCGTTTTTTTTCATCATGGCTTTGTGGTTCATTTCGTTTTGCAGATCCTTGATCTGCCTGTTGATCTTATCCAGTTGGGTGGCGGCTTCCCCTTGATAAGGCTGCGTTACAAGAACGGCGGCCAGCAGCACCGCCAGCGCCAGGACGAATTTCCTTCTCACCGGAGTCCTCCTTAGGAATGAATCGTTCGGGTTAAACCTTCAAATATTTGCGAACGGAAACCGTACTGCCCCAAATGCCGAGCAAGACTCCGATCACCAAAATGCTGCCTGTCAGGATCCAGCCGACGTCTTTCATGGTGGCAAGTTCGATCGTAAATAGGCCGATATCGTACTTTGCCGTTGTGATTAACTTCGAGTAGCTATACAAAAGGATCGCAACCGTGATGGCCGAACCGCCGATCCCAATCAGCGCGCCTTCGATGAAGAAAGGCCAGCGGATGAAGCCGTTCGTCGCTCCGACCATTTTCATGATCGAGATTTCACGCCTTCTGGCGATAATCGTCATCTTGATCGTCGTCGAGATCAGGAACATGGCCATAATGGCAAGCCCGGCTACGATGAACAGACCGATATTGCGCACCGCGTTGGTGATGGTGAAAAGCTTCTCTACCGTGCCTTGGCCGTACTTCACGCTCATAATCGGCTTGCTCGAATCGAGCTCGTTGATGGCATTCACTTTTTTCGCGACGAATGATATTTTTTGCGGCTCGAACACCTCGATTTCAAAAGCGTCCGGCAGTGGATTGTTTTCGTTGGTGTAACCATCAAGGGCGGCTTTGCCTTCCTCGCCCATACTTTTGCGCAGCTGGTTCAAACCTTCTTCTTTGGACACGAATTTGACCACTTTCACTTCCGGAATGCGCTTGATCGACCGCTCGACTTCTTGGATCTTGGCCTGATCGGCACCCACTTGCATGTAGACGCGAATTTGCACTTGGCTCTCAAGCTGGTTGGCCAGTTTGTTGACATTTAAAGCTAGAAGCATGAATACGCCTAAAATAAACAGCGAGATGGCGATGGAGCTCATGGATGCGAAGCTCATCCATCCGTTGCGGGCTACATTTTTGCCGCCTTCCCGCACATGGCGGATGACGGTGCTAGACCTCATAGCCGTACTCCCCTCTCTGCTGGTCGCGAACGATGAGTCCGTTCTCGATGGCGAGGACACGTTTGCGCAGCGAGTTGACGATCTCTTTGTTGTGGGTGGCCATGACGATGGTGGTACCGCGGAAATTGATTTCTTCGAGAAGCTTCATAATGCCCGAGGAGGTTTCGGGGTCAAGGTTGCCTGTTGGCTCATCGGCTACGATGACCGCAGGATTGTTCACGATGGCCCTGGCGATGGCGACGCGCTGCTGCTCACCTCCGGAGAGCTGGGCCGGCAGGCTTGCCGCCTTATGCTTGAGTCCGACCAAATCCAGCACTTCCATGGTGCGGCGTTTAATCAAGCGGCGGGGAGATTCGATGACTTCCATCGCGAAGGCGATGTTTTCGAAAGCAGAAAGCTTGGGAAGAAGACGATAATCCTGGAAAATAACTCCGATATTGCGCCGTACGTAAGGGATTTTGCGTTGTTTCAGCTTGCCGATATTAAAACCGTTAACGGATAATTGCCCTTTGGTGGGGACTTCTTCCCGGTAAATCAGCTTCATGAACGTCGATTTACCGGCACCGGAAGGGCCGACGACATACACGAATTCGTTGCGGTCGATCACCACATTCACGGCTTGCAGGGCGACCGTTCCGTCAGCGTAGGTCTTCCAAACGTCGTGCATTTCAATCACAGTATCACTTCCTGTTAGGATTCGGACTTTAGATACTTCGACATTAGAGTATAGATTCCTTTGTTGGTCGACGATTTTTGCCGCGAATGCTGTCGATGTCGAATCTGGAAACCATTGGGGCGCTTGAACTTTTCATGGAAACTTAAAATTCTCTAATGTGAATGGAAAACAAATCCAGAGGAGGAAGAGTATATATTGTAGAGGGTTTTTTCGTATTTTATATAGAGAAGCGGAGTTGGGCGAGATGAAAAAAGGCTGGATATTTGCGATTGTATTCATGCTGCTGACGGCAGGCGCAGGCGCTGCGGGGGCGGCTTATTATTATGGGAAGGACAACCGTCTGCCGCAGGAATTCACGGTGGGCGGTTTCCAGGTCGGAGGACTTACCGCGAGTGCTGCGCTGGAGCAGATTCAGGCCCGCATAGCGGAATTAGAAGATACGAGGGTTGTCGGGCTGCCATCCGTGCCGAACGGCACGTCGGATCGCAAGCTGGCTTCCCGCACATTGAAGCAGCTCGGGATGAAGCTGATGGCGGATGATGCCCAGAGTGCACTGGAGCAGCATCGCGATCGTGGATGGTGGGACCGGGTCGTGCAGCGTGTGAAGGGGGAAACCAATGTATCGTATGACGTCTCGGTGAAGTGGGACGACACCGTTCTCGAACGCGAGCTGTGGCAGACTTGGGGATCAGCCGTCGGAGTGGCTCCGAAAAATGCCAAGAGGAAAATCAACAGTCAGGATGAGGTGGTTTACACACCGGAGATTCCGGGGACGCACTTGGATGTGCCGGGCTTGGCCGGTCTAGTGAAGAAGCTGGCTCCCGTATCGCTTGCCAATGGGGGCAGCGGCGGTACCGGCGTGAAGTCGCACAATGTGGCCCTGCCTATGGTTGTGAAAGCACCGCCGGTAACCGTCGCCTCCCTCAAGGCTGAGGGAATCGAGCGTAAAATCACCGAGTTTACCACTTCCTTCGCGACAAGCGCAGCCGGGCGGTCACACAATGTGACCGTTACGGCCATGGCGTTAAACAACACGCTGCTGAAACCGGATGAAGTGTTCGGATACGGGAAAATCGTGGATAAAGCGGACAAAGTTTACGGCTATCGGGAAGCGCCGGTGATCGTCAAAGGCAAGCTGACACCGGGTATCGGTGGCGGGATTTGCCAAGTTTCCAGCACGCTCTATAACGCCATTCTCCAGGTAGGTCTCGACGTGGTGGAGCGGCGCAACCATTCGCTGGTCGTCCACTATCTGCCGCCGGGGCTGGATGCCACGTTCGCGGACGGTTATGTCAACTTCCGTTTTCGCAACTCTACCGGCAAACAGCTGCTCATCCGCACTGAGGTGCACGACAAACATCTGACGGTGAAGTTGTTCGGCACGCTCCCGGACAATGTCTCGTATCAGACAGAGACCGAGCAAATCAAGGTCGTCGAACCGAGAATCAAATATGTGGGGAACCCTACGTTAAAACTTGGGACTCAACAGCGGCTGCAGAAAGGCGAACCCGGCTATGTGGTGGATACGTACCGTGTCAAATACGTGGACGGCAAGCAAGTGGCCCGCGACAAAATGCCCCGCTCCAACTACAGGGCCCAAGATGAACTGATCGCTGTGCACCCGGACGATCCGCGCCTGAAGCCGCAAGACACAACGCCTCCGCCGTCGCAGGACCCGACTAAACAAGGCCCGGTGGAGCCGGTTTGAAGGAACGGAGTGATCGATCGAACACACACACAACAGCCCGGTCCCATTCGGACCGGGCTGTTGTGTGACATCGTCGTTCCCTGACTGCGAGTTACCAAGTTACCTCATTTTTACTCTAAGCGTCCCAACGTTCGTGAG
>JAQBPQ010000098.1 GCA_028287445.1 Cohnella sp. | reverse complement strand
GCCGTGAGATTGCCGTCCCGGTCACCCTGCAGCCGTTCGATGTCTGCAGGCAATCCATCAGAATTCGTACGACCGCGAGTAAAAATGGTCACCTCATGTCCGGCCCGCACGGCCGATTGCACGGTATGATATCCGAGAAATACGGTTCCTCCCAGAATCAAAAGCTTCACGCCGTGACACCTCTCTCTTTTGTTTTCGTTTCCCTGATTATACATCCGGTTTAAGTAGTGCCGATAGACCCGAATAACAATTCCTTTTTTGCCGGTCTCGTTCTATAATATAAAATGTTGTGCTTTCATACAATTTGACGAAAAGGTGCGAACCATGAGTATATTAACGGTTAAAAATTTGACCCACGGTTTCGGGGATCGCGGCATTTTCCATGATGTTTCCTTTCGCCTGCTGAAAGGCGAGCACGTGGCGTTGATCGGTGCCAACGGGGAAGGCAAATCCACCTTCATGAGCATCATCACGGGGAGCTTGGAGCCGGACGCCGGGCAGATCGAATGGTCCAAAAAAGTCCGGGTCGGCTATCTGGATCAGCATACGGTTTTGCAAAAAGGCATGTCCATTCGCGACGTCCTCAGGAGCGCATTCCGATATTTGACGGATCTCGAAGCCGAGATGAACGATAGGTATGACCGCATGGGAACGGCAACGCCGGAGGAGTTGGAACAGCTCTTAGAGGAAGTCGGCACGATTCAGGATACGCTGAACAGCAACGACTTCTATTTGATCGATTCCAAAGTCGAAGAGATCGCCCGCGGGCTCGGGCTTGGAGATATCGGACTGGATCGCGACGTGAACGATTTGAGCGGCGGTCAGCGGACCAAGGTTCTCCTTGCCAAGCTGTTGCTGGAGAAGCCGGACATTTTGCTGTTGGACGAGCCGACCAACTACCTCGACGAGTTGCATATCGAATGGCTGAAACGGTATTTGCAGGAGTATGAAAATGCGTTTATTCTCGTCTCTCACGATATTTCGTTCCTGGGCAGCGTAGTAAACCTCATTTATCATGTGGAAAATCTCGAGCTGAATCGGTACGTCGGAAACTATGATGCGTTCGTGCAACAGCATGAAGCCAAGAAGCAGCAACTGGAGTCGGCGTATAAGCGCCAGCAGCAGGAGATTGCCGGCCTCAAGGATTTCGTCGCCCGCAACAAGGCGCGCGTATCTACGCGGAACATGGCCATGTCCCGGCAGAAGAAGCTCGACAGCATGGATGTCATCGAGTTGGCCAGGGAGAAGCCGAAGCCGGAGTTTCGTTTCAAGGAAGCCCGTACTTCCGGACGGCAGATTTTCGACACGCACAACCTCGTTATCGGATATGAGGAGCCTCTCTCCCGCCCGCTGGATTTGAAAATGGAACGTGGACAGAAAATCGCGCTCGTCGGCGCCAACGGCATCGGCAAAACAGCGCTGCTCCGCAGTATTCTCGGTGAAATTCGCCCTGTCAGCGGCTCGGTGGAGCGGGGCGAAAATCAGTTCCTCGGCTACTTCGAGCAAGAGATCAAGGGCGAATCGGACGAGACGTGCATCGAAGCCGTATGGAAAGAATTCCCTTCCTTGTCCCAGTTCGAAGTGCGAGCGGCACTCGCCAAATGCGGCCTAACGACCAAACATATTGAAAGCAAACTCTCTGTTCTAAGCGGCGGCGAGAAAGCGAAAGTGCGTCTATGCAAACTCATCAACAGAGAAACAAACTTGCTGGTACTTGATGAGCCCACCAACCATTTGGATGTCGACGCCAAAGACGAGTTGAAGCGCGCTTTGAAGCATTACAAAGGCAGTATCCTGCTGATCAGCCATGAACCGGAATTTTACCGCGACGTAGCGAACGAAGTTTGGAACTGTGAGTCCTGGACAACGAAGGTATTCTAATCGTTACGTAATCGAATCCGGCCCATCGGTACAGCTTGATCGCTTTGTGACTCCCGGGGTCATCAAAACGTAAAGAACCAGCCAGGAAGAGAGTGGCTCCCTCTTTACTAGCTGGTTCTCACTCTTGATTACCCTTCAAATTTCATGTCAATCAACAGTATCTCCGACCGGCTGGCAATTCGGACTGGAGGCCCCCAGGAACCGAATCCGGAGGATACGGCGACGTGCATGTCTCCCTTGCGCATGTAACCCCAATCGAGTTCGAACATGCGCTTGGTCAGCCAATGATTGGGTGCGAACTGACCGCGGTGAGTGTGTCCACAGAGCAGCAAATCAACACCCGCATCGGCAGCTTTACTGAAGTTGTAAGGCTGATGATCCATCATGATGATCGGCCGTGAGCGATCGACACCTTCCAGCAAGGCGTCCACGCTGATCCGGCCATCCGGATCCATGGACTCTGCCGTCTTGTCTTTCCGACCGGCAACCACGACGGAACCCGCCACTTCCAGTCGCTCGTCCCGCAACACAGGAATGCCGATATCGCGCATGCGTCCGACGTAGTCCTCGACGTGCCCGCCATAGTATTCATGATTTCCGAGGATAGCATATACGCCATATTTGGCTTTCAACAACCGGAGCAAATCGCTTAATTTGTTCCGGATGAACGGTTCGATGCTGTCGTCGATCACATCGCCCGGCAGCAAGATGAGATCCGGTTCCAGCGCATTCATCCTGCTAATCAATCGTCTCAAATGACGTTTGCCGACGATATTGCCCAAATGAATATCCGACGCGACCACGATGCGAAGCTTGTCCATACCTTCCACACGTTTATTCACGCTTACCGGATAGCGGCGCAATACCGGACTCCAAGCGTTGCGGGAGCCCCAGACCATGACCAGCGTAATCATGCCGATCACGATCCAGCCCGCCACCTGCACATAATTCGAAGGCTTGGCATGTGCCAACTGCAGTACCCAGCCCACTAGATCAGCAATGGGAATCAGCAGTAATGCGAATTCCATCACCGCAAAATAATACGATCCGATGACCTTGAGCAGCCGGGCAACCGGCCGCACCGGTCCAGGCAGCGGTATTCTCCCCAGCAAATACGCGAATACGACAATCGCAAAAATCAGCCAATATCCCACAGGGTTGAAGGGCGCCAACTCGTTCAGAAAGAGCCATCCCTGCCACCCGATGTAAAAATTGATAACCGCATAGACGATTAGAAAAAATGCAAAACCAAGGACCATACGACTACGACCTTTCATTGCCACGTCTCCTCAGGATGTTGAAATGCTAAACTGAGAAGATTATATCACAGACATGGCGGAAGGTCCTGCAAGATGGCGCGTGTCCATCGCTCTACATCCAATCGGGCGATTTTGCGTTGGTCCGCTTCGATATCCTCCTCCTGGTTCCACTTCCGCAGCAGTCTACGTGTTCGGTGCATCACCGACTTGACTGCCGGCACGGTGCATTTTAACGTATCGGCAATGTCCTGCATGCTGTATCCGAAATATTCAGACAAAAGCCACGTCTCCACATTTCGCCGGGGAAGCCGATCGGCCATCCATTCGATCAGGCTTCTCACTTCGGCGTAATTGGAATCGATGTAAAATAACGGCAGATTTTGCAGATGGGAATGACGTCTTCTCTGCCTTGCCCGACAATCGTCGATCCACAAATTTCGAGCCACCCGAATAAGAAAAGGCTTCACATCATGATAAGGTTCGGTGTTCAGAAAATACATCATTGCTTTCAGAAGGGCTTCCTGAAATAAATCCTCCCCATCCCATTTGGATCTCGTCAGATAGAAACAATAATTCCGAAGATCGTCCAGGTGAGGTTTTACCATCGATTCATAGGAAGAAGTTACACTCACCCCGTGGCAGCACCTTTCATCCCAAAAAACGGGTTATTCGAATCGCAAGGCTTCGATCGGCTTCAACTTCGCCGCTTTGTTCGCCGGGAACATCCCGAATATGACCCCGATCAGCACGGAAAAGACGAAAGCGATGAGGATGATATTCAATGAAAATGCCACTTGCATTTTGAGCATAGAGGATACCAATTGGGCTGCCCCCACACCGATTCCGATTCCGAGAATGCCGCCCAAGCCGCTGAGTGCCATGGATTCGATCAGAAATTGCGTCAGGATATCCCGCTTTTTCGCTCCGATTGCTTTACGGATGCCGATTTCCCTTGTGCGTTCTGTGACCGAGACCAGCATGATGTTCATGATGCCGATGCCGCCGACCAACAACGAGATGCCCGCAATGCCGCCCAGAGCGACCGTCAGGGTACCCGTCACATTATTCAGTGTGGATAAAATGTCGCTTTGATTAAATACGCGATAGCTGTCCGTGTTGCCCCGAAACTTTTTGCTGAGCGCGGTATTCAACCCGCCTACTACGGAATCGATCTGTTTGTCCGTTGCCACCTGAACGTATACGGTGCGAACACCTTTCGCTTTGAATATGCGCTCTGCTGACGTGAGTGGAATCATGACGACATCGTCGTTGGATCCGTTGGTCGTACTCCCTTTGGAAGCGAGAACACCGACAACCTTATAGCGCGAACCGTTAATTTGGACATATTGGCCGATCGGATTCGAGAATCCGAATAGATCCGAAGCCGATTGCGATCCGATGATGGCTATTTTTTGATAGAAATCGAGATCGATTTGTGACAAAAAACGTCCTGACGCGATCTTGTATTCCCGAACGTCTGCGTACTCCGAGTTGGTACCGATGACATTAACGTCGACGCTTTTCGTGCTGTATTTGACGGAAGCGTTGGACGTGCTGGCCGGTGCCAAATACTGAATTCCTTGGATATCCCTCAGGGCATTCGCTTCTTTCTCGGTCAACGTGTTCGTCGTCCCCCGTCCCAGAATGTTGACCGTCAGCAGGTTGGTACCCAGACTCTGCACTTGTGCCGTGACCGACTTGGTGGCGCCCTGACCGAGGGAGATGAGGGCGATCACGGCCGTCACTCCGATAATGATGCCAAGCATCGTCAGGAGTGACCGGAGCTTATTGGAGAGGATGCTTTTGAACGCCATTTTGAGCCCCTGCGCCATATTCATACCGGCTGCCCCTCCTCTTCGCTTAGTCTGCCGTCTTCAATCTGGACGACACGCCTCGCCTGCCGGGAGATAGAAATATCGTGTGTGATCAGAACGATCGTATGACCCGCGGCGTTCAATTCCTGGATGAAGTTCATCACTTCTTTGCCCGTTTTGGTGTCGAGAGCGCCGGTCGGTTCGTCCGCCAGCAATATGGGGGGATTGCCAGCCAGCGCCCTGGCGATCGCAACCCGTTGCTGCTGACCTCCGGACAGCTCGACGGGCCGATGGTTCATCCTTTCCTCCAGCCCGACTTTACGTAACGCTTCGACCACTTGTTGCCTGCGATTTTTGACTGAAATTCCTCTATAGATGAGGGGCAGTTCGACATTCTCATAAGCAGTCAACTTCGCAAGCAGATTAAAGCCCTGGAAAATAAAACCGATTTTCCGATTGCGGATTTCCGCGAGTTTGTTGTCCCGCAGACGGCTCACTTCCTCTCCGTCCAGCCAATAGTCGCCGGACGTAGCTGTATCGAGACAACCTACAACATTCATAAGAGTCGACTTACCGGAACCTGATGGTCCGACAATGGCAAGAAAATCTCCGGGCAGCACGGTCAAGGATACTTCGTCGAGCGCCCTGATCGTCTCGCCTCCCATCTCGTACTGCTTGGACAGTCGTTCGATTCGAATCAGCGGTTCCGTCGATAACGTCATCCCCCGGATCCGCCTCCCTGCCTGGCATTTCCGCTTGATTGGCGATTACCGCCGGATTGACGGCTGCCCCCGCCAAATCCGCCTCCTTGGAAACCGCCGCCCAATCCTAATCCAGGAATGGCACCTGCTCCGTTGCGGTTTTGGCTGGTGCTGCTGCTTGCCACTGTAGGAATGATGACGGCCTCTCCTTCTTTCAAACCGGAGGTGATTTCTATGTAATCTTCGTTATGAATTCCGACTTGCACGGGGATTCGTTTCATGCCGCTCTGAGCCGATGCGGCGGATTGGTTGTATGGGCGGGCGGAGTTTCCGGTCCCATTTGCCGCGTTTTGGCCACCCTGATTAAACCCTGCCTGTCCGCCGTTTCTTTTTCGTCTATTCGTTTGGGATGGTGTTGAACCCTGAGCCGTCGAGCTTGCTGTTTGGACTGCCTGGGCGCTCCCCGTACTCGGCACCATGACGAAATACCGGTTACCGAACGATTGCACCGCTTCAATTGGCAAGTATAATGCATTCGCCTTCTGGTCCGTTAGGATGCTTGCTTCCGCGGACATGCCGGCCTTCAAATTTTGGACATCGTCCAATGCGATCGTGACGTTGAAGGAGGAGACGCCGTTGCTTGCCGTACCCTCTTGAGCGATGTCCGTCACTTTGCCGGTGAAGGTCTGGTCGGGTAAAGCTTCAACGAGAACGCTCGCCTTTTGATCCGGTTTTACTTTAGAAATGTCGAGTTCGTCCACACCCACGGTCATTTGCAGATGATTGTAATCGACGACTTCACCGAGGGTACTGCTGGAGTTCCCCTGACCGCCTACCGTATCTCCCTTGGAAAGGGTAAAGGTCGCCAAGGTTCCGTCAATCGGCGCTGTGATCGGATCAAGCGAGGTATTATCCGCCTGCAACGATTGGATATCCGCTTGAGTGGATTGAATATCCAGCTGTTGTTTTTGAAGATTAATGGAAATTTCATTTCGCTTGTCGTCATCCGGCGCTTGTTTGAATTGGGTCATCAGTGTTTCCAGATCCAGCTGTTTCTTCTTTAAATCGATTTGTTTGCTGCGGATTTGATCGGCCACGGTGTTGGTGCTGGTGTTGGTGCTCTTCACGAGAGTAGCAATCACCTGCCCCTTTTTGACCTTGTCTCCCTGTTTCGCCTTAACGACGTCGACGGTTCCCGAAGAAGTTGCTTTGAGAGACTCGCGATTAACCGGCTGGATGTTGCCGGTTCCGCTGATCTTGACTTCCAGATTTCCTTTACGTACTTGGGTTGTTTGGTAAGCGGCTTGAAGCGGCTTATTCTGTTTGCCGGACCGTATCCATAAACCAACGCATCCTCCGGCGATCACCACAAATGCCAATGCGATCAGCCACCATCTATTCCTTCTTCTCATCTGTCTTCATTCCCCTCCCAACCAGGCTTGTGCAGTGTTTCACAATTCCGCTTCCGGCTCTTACGTCGTGCCCGCAGCGCCAGAACGGACATAATGATTCCGGTTAGCGTCAATATCATGATGCCGATGGTCGTCAAGTCGACCAGAATGTGGGGGTTTGTCCCGCCGACATTGCCACTTGAAGACGATAGGTCTCCCGCATTGAAATTCAGGTCGATCTGACCTCGGTCGGATTTGCCGCCGATTAGCCAAGGTTCAGACATCAGAAGCCCGGAGACCGACTCCATCAGGAGGAACAACGAGCAGATCATACAGATCCATAAATGCAAGGTGCTAGGTGATTTCATAGTAATGGTTACCCCCAACTTTGGCAGCCGTGCGAATCCGCATAATCGTCAAAGTCGTCCGACGTTTCCTCTCTTGGGCCATTATGCGGCGGCAACCTTAGTTCAAGATGAAGGCCCGCTGAATGTTTGCTGAATGCCTTTTCAGCTTTCTTTCAGCATTTTCTCAGACAAAGTTAAGCCTGATCCCTCATAATGGAAGGATAGAATACGAGTTCGTTCAAGCCAATTGCCGTTTTCGGGAGGACCTCCATGCAGCAAGGTAAAGGGATCAAAGTGCTCATCATCGATGACGAGCCGCATATTTTGCAATTTCTCGAACTTGGTCTGACAAACGAAGGATTTCGGGTACATACCGCGGCCGAAGGACAAGCAGGATTGGCGGCGGCACGAAGCTTCTTACCCCATGTGGTCATTCTCGATGTTATGATGCCTGGGATGGACGGTTTCGAAGTATGCCGCCGATTGAAGCACTCTCTACCGGTGGCGGTCATCATGCTGACAGCCAAGGAGGAGGTCGACGACCGGGTGAAGGGACTGACGATCGGTGCCGACGACTATTTATCCAAACCGTTTAGTTTCGTAGAGCTTCTCGCGAGAATACATGCCCGGATCCGCAATCAATTCCCAAATTTGTTGGAAGAAGTGCACGCGGGACCTTTCCGGATCGACGAACAACGCAAAGAAATCCGGCTGCACGACCGCCCGCTCGAACTTTCGCCGACCGAATACGAATTGCTGAAATATTTACTGTTACAACATGGGTATGTGCTCAGCAAAAGTGTGATTTTAGATCGAGTATGGGGATATGATTTCGGCGGAGAGGAAAATATCGTAGAGGTGTATATCCGTTCGCTTCGGGATAAAATCGGGGACCGGGAACATCGAATCATCCGTACCATCCGAGGAGCAGGTTATCGGATGGATTTGACATGAACGTCGTTCGGACTTTCCTGAGAAGTCGTTTGAGACGGAGCTCTTCCCGTTCGCTTCGTTATCAGTTGCTGTCCCGATCGCTGCTCGTTCTAGCGGTTATTTTGTTTATCGTCGGAATTATCCAGTTCTTCTTTATGGAACGTTTTCTGTATCAGAACAAAGCTGACTCCATAAAACGACAGATTCAATCGATTCCAGGCGACATTTGGGAACGATTGAGCGCAGGATTTCCAAAAGGCAAGACGAACCCGGTCTTTATCTTCCCTTCTTCTTCCATCGTATATTTCGATCGTTACGGTTCGATGAATATTTTATCTGAAAATCCCGATGCGGGCGATGCCCCACGGCTGGACGACAAATTCTATGAAGATGCGCGTACCGCAACCCGGATCGGCAAGGCTTCTTATCGAATCGTCAAGGACGATCACAACGTGGAACAGCTCGTCGTCGTACATGCTGTACGTTCTTTCGGCCGAGCCAATGGATCTGTGCAGATCAGCATGAACACCTCGTCTCTGAAGGCTGAACTATATCGGCAATTATTTCTCTTCATGGGCATTGGCGTATTCGCGCTTGTGCTTGGCTGGCTTGTCTTCCTGCCCGTCATTCGTCGGACGCTTGTACCGTTGTCGCGTGTGACGGGTACAGTGGAAAAAATCGACTCCGGCCGTCTGAATGAACGGATGCCTCTTACCCAGGGTCAGGCTGAGATCGATTTGCTTGCCTCCTCGTTTAATCGAATGTTGGAGCGGATCGAGCGGTCATTCCGAGCGGAGCAGGAAGCGAAGGAACAAATGCGGCAGTTTGTCGCCGACGCTTCCCACGAATTGCGGACTCCTCTTACTTCCATTCATGGTTTCCTGGAGGTTTTATTGCGGGGAGCGGCCCAACAACCTGAGCAGTTGGAGAAATCGCTCATCAGCATGTACCGTGAATCCGAGCGTCTCAGCAAGCTTGTCCGGGATCTGCTGCTTCTTGCGAAGCTGGATCGTGCCCCTGCGCTTCAACTGACCGCTGAGGATCTCCCCGATATTGTCGGGCAGATTGAGCCTCAGCTCCGTCTAATGGCGCAACAACGCGATGTTCGCTTCGATTTCCGTTCCCTCCGCCGGGTTGACATGGACAGCGATAAAATCAAGCAGGTGATTCTGAATCTCTTCCACAACGCAGTGCAGTACACGGATGCGCGGGAAGGTCGAATCGAAATTTCAACCGAGGCGGTGCCCGGCGGTGTCGAGTTGGTTGTTCGCGACAACGGAACGGGAATTCCCCCAGAGCATCTTCCCCGCCTGTTCGACCGGTTTTACAGGGTCGACGAATCGCGGGCGCGTATCTTCGGAGGGGCCGGGCTTGGACTTGCCATCAGCCGATCCATTATGGATCTGCATGGCGGTACGATTCAAGCGCAGAGCATGCCGGGACAAGGCAGTGTATTCCGTATTTTTCTCCCGTTTTTATCCATAAAGGCGTTCCCTTGAAGCGGGAACGCCTTTATGGATTAAGAACTCAACGATTTACTCATCCGAACGTGCTCAATCCCCGCGTCCAAAAACGGCTCCGTGGAAATCGTCGTGTACCCGAGCTTGCGATAAAACTCCTCGGCCAAGCATTGCGCATCCAGGATCGATGTCCGATAGCCCAAAGCGGCCGCGTCCTTTTCCATCGTTTGAACCAGCAGCCTTCCCACTCCTGTTCCCCGGTATCGCCTCAGCACCGCAATACGCTGCAGCTTGGCCGTACCAGGCTCGTATTCCCGCCAGCGAGATGCTCCGACCGGCAAACCGTCCACTGATGCCAAGAAATGACGACAAGCTTCTATGGATTCATCGAATTCATCAATTTCCAGATCAACGGGTACCTGCTGTTCTTCTACAAACACTTCCTTCCGGATTTCAAAAGCCTGTTGCAGCTCTTCCTCCGTGCGGACGTGGTGGCTTTTCATTCCAATCTTCCTTCCATCATCAACATGTCCCCAATATACCCGAATCTATAAGGACGCGCAATGGACGTCAAATAACTTCGATATTCTGTAAAATAGAGTTGACTCTTACGTTACGTGATCCTTTAGGATGTAATTGGAGGTGAGGAAGAGATGTCCTTGCAAGTGAAAGAGGTGTCTGATCTAGCGGGTGTCAGTGTCCGGACGCTGCACCATTACGATGCGATCGGGCTGCTCGTTCCCTCGTCCGTCACCCCGGCGGGATACCGGCTTTACAGCGATGGCGACCTGGAGAAGCTGCAGCAGATTCTGTTTTTCAA
>JAQBPQ010000079.1 GCA_028287445.1 Cohnella sp. | reverse complement strand
CTTAGCCTCACTCTTTCCTTGGAAAACAGAGTTAGAGACGAGTCTAGTGAACCAGAAGTATGGATTGATCTTCTTAATAAACGACAAGATGTCATTGAGCAACTATCAGGTTTGATTGCAACAGGATACACGCTAACCGATGCTCAAAGAAAAGATTACATTGAGCCTGCTTACCGATCGGATCAGAATATAATGGCCATCATGCATAATAAAAAGGACCATTCAGAATGGCAACTTGCCAATGTACGAAGAAAAAGAGCAGCCAATGAGCAATATTCAGACTACGGTAAGATGGCATCTCCATATGGTGCTTTTGTAGATAAGAAGAATTAATGCAAATCGACCCTAATGTAAATCCCATAATATACCGATATAGTTACTAAATGATCATGTGGGAGATGTATGGGGATGAGTTTAAATTTTCCGGATTCGGGCAGTAATTCATCAATTGAACGGGTCGCTTCTTCGGAAGCTGTCTTAAGAATGAATAACACGGTGCCTAAAAAAGCTTCTGCAGACAACAAAGCAGGGCTTCCCCTTTCGATTAAGAACATGTCGGATTTGAAGAAAGCGGAATTACGCGGAGAATATTACACCATTAGCGACGAACAATTAATCAAGGCAATCGAGAAATCGATCCAGGCCATGCAAGGAAAGACTACGACACTCGAATTTACCGTTCACGACAAAACCAAAATCATTTCGGTTAAGGTGAAGGACGCCAATACAGGCGAAGTGATTCGTGAAATCCCTCCGGAGAAAACGTTGGATTTTGTGGCGAAGCTTTGGCAAATGGCCGGTATGCTCATTGATGAGAAGCGGTAATAGGAGGGTTCATGTAATGAACTTACAGCAGCGTAATAAGTATCTCGAAACGACGATTCAAACCACAACCCCTGCGCAGTTATTGATCATGTTATACGATGGGGCCATTCGTTTTTGCAGATTAGCGATTGAGGCGATTCATCATGATGATGTTCCTGCTGTGAATACGAATTTGCAAAAGGCTCAGAACATTATCGACGAATTTGTCATCACGCTTGATCACAACTCAGCGATCGCCGAGACTTTATTGCCTTTGTACGAGTACTACAAGTATCTCTTAACGGAAGCGAATATCAAGAAATCGATCGAACCGGTAGAAGAAGTGGTTGGCTATCTGCTGGAAATGAAGGAGACTTGGTCTCAAGCGTCTAAGTTGATGCATATGAGAGAAACTCAGACATCGGCAGTCTAATAAAACGCTTTCAAAAAATCATTGACACCATTATTTCCCTGATGTTATATTCGGGGTGTGTGCTAGGCTGAATCGGCTATCTCACACGTCATCTGAACAATGAAGGGAATGTTAAGCACATGCAGGGTAAAGTTAAATGGTTCAATGCTGAGAAGGGTTACGGATTCATCGAGGCGGAAGAAGGCGGGGACGTATTCGTTCACTTTTCCGCAATCCAAATGGACGGCTACAAAGCTCTCGAAGAAGGTCAAGCGGTACAGTTCGACATCGTACAAGGCGCTCGCGGCCCTCAAGCGGCCAACGTTACGAAAGCGTAATCATCTAGCGCTAATTGCGCTGAAGTTGATAAAAGAGTTGGATACGCCGGCGACGAACCTCGGAGAAATCCGGGGTTTTTCATTTCCCTTTTTTTGAAACAAGCAAGTTATCGAAAAATTCAAATTTATTAACGCAATGTTTTGAAACGGCTCCTTCGGGTGTGCTATTATGTAATCAGCAAAGGAGGATTGCCTATGCAATTCAATATTCGTGGTCAGCGTATGGAAGTGACAGATGCTCTCCGGGATTATGTCGGAAAGAAGCTCAGTCGGCTGGAACGGTATTTTGAAGCACCTCCCCAATCCGATGTGCAGGTGACGCTCGCGGTCACCAAAGGGCAGCATGCCATCGAGGTCACGATCCCGCTGCCAGGCGCCATGCTGCGTGCGGAAGAGAAGCGTGACGACATGTATGCTTCGATTGACTTTGTAGTGGACAAACTGGAACGCCAAATCCGCAAGCACAAAACCAAACTGAACCGGAAGTTCCGTCACGAAGGCACAGCCAGACTTTTCAAGGAGGAAGCGGCAGCGGGTGGACATAGTGTCACGACGCTGACTTACGAGGACGAAGACGAATTGGAGCTTGTGCGAACGAAACGCTTCAACATGAAGCCGATGGACGTCGAAGAAGCGATCCTTCAAATGAATATGGTTGGCCACAACTTCTATGTATTCGCGAATACCGATACCAAGGAAGTGAATGTGGTATACCGTCGCAGTGATGGGAAGTACGGGTTGATTGAAACCGCGGAATAACGATATTTCAGAAGCTCCGGCAACCTTGCCGGAGCTTTTTTGGGTATTAAGTGACTTGCTGAATAGGAAATCGAACATTCCGCTTCCATGTGTCTATTCTTGCCCCCCTACCGTCAAACTGTTAAAATAAAAAGATACTGCCATACCTGCAAGAGAGAGGGGTTCCCCATGCTCGGACTCGTCAAAAAAATGTTCGGCGACGCCAACGAACGAGAAGTGAAACGCCTCGCCCGTACGGTAGAGGAAATCAACGCGCTCGAATCAACGATCTCACCGCTCAGCGATGAGCAGCTCCGCAACAAAACAGAAGAATTCCGCGCTCGCCTCGAGAAAGGCGAAACGCTGGAAGACCTGCTTCCGGAAGCGTTCGCGGTTGTTCGCGAAGCCTCCAAACGGACGCTCAACAAGCGGCATTATGACGTGCAGCTGATCGGCGGCATGGTCCTTCATCAAGGCAAAATCGCGGAAATGAGAACCGGCGAGGGGAAAACCCTTGTGGGTACATTATCCGTTTACCTTAACGCCCTGTCCGGCAAAGGCGTGCATCTGGTCACGGTGAATGATTACCTGGCACTGCGCGACAGCCAAGAAATGGGCCAAATTTATACGTTTCTCGGCATGACCGTCGGATGTAACCTGAACGGCTTGAGTCATGAGGAGAAGCAAGAGGCATACGCCTGCGATATCACCTATGGGACCAATAACGAATACGGCGTCGACTATCTGCGGGACAACATGGTGCTCTACAAGGAGCAGATGGTTCAGCGGCCGCTTCAGTATGCCATCATAGACGAAGTGGACTCCATCCTAGTCGACGAAGCGCGTACGCCGCTCATCATCAGCGGACAAGCGCAGAAATCGACGGACCTGTACTATGCGGCCGACCGGTTTGTCAGCCGGCTCGCGGAGACTGAGGATTATACGATCGATGTGAAGATACGCAGCATCTCCTTGACGGAACAAGGCGTCACCAAATCGGAGAAGGCGTTCGGCATCGACAATCTGTTCTCTCACGATCATGTTACGCTCAACCATCACGTGAGCCAAGCGCTGCGCGCCCGCTTTATTATGAAGCGCGATGTGGATTATGTGGTGCAGGAAGACGAGGTCCTGATCGTCGATGAGTTCACAGGCCGTCTCATGGCGGGCCGCCGTTACAGTGACGGTCTTCATCAGGCGATCGAGGCCAAAGAACAGCTGGAAGTTCAAAATGAGAGCATGACGCTCGCCACGATTACGTTCCAGAACTACTTCCGGATGTACCGTAAGCTGGCCGGCATGACCGGTACGGCGAAGACCGAGGAAGAAGAGTTCAAGCGGATCTATGGCCTTGACGTCATCCAGGTTCCGACCAACCGTCCAATGATCCGTACCGACATGCCGGACATCGTCTACAAAACCGAGAACGGCAAGTTTAAAGCCGTTGTGGAAGAAATCGTGGAGCGCCACAACACCGGTCAACCGGTACTGGTCGGTACCGTGTCCATCGAGAATTCCGAACGCGTATCGGACATGCTCAAGAAGAAGGGTGTCACGCACCAGGTGTTGAACGCCAAGTTTCACGCAGAAGAAGCGGCGATTATTTCCAACGCCGGACAGCGTGGCACGGTTACCATCGCCACGAATATGGCGGGCCGTGGTACCGACATCATTCTGGGGGACGGCATCGCACACAACGGCGGTCTGCATATCATCGGTACGGAACGCCACGAATCCCGACGGATCGACAACCAGCTGCGGGGCCGTTCCGGCCGCCAAGGCGATCCGGGTTCTACGCAATTTTACTTGTCCATGCAGGATGAGTTGATGCGCCGTTTCGGCGCCGACAATATCATGGGCATGATGGAGCGTCTCGGCTTCGACGAGGATTCCCCGATCGAGAGCCGATTGATTTCCCGTGCCATCGAATCCGCGCAGAAACGCGTCGAGGGCAGCAACTTCGACGCCCGCCGGGTCGTCCTGCAGTACGATGACGTCATTAACCTTCAACGGGAGAAAATATACGGAGACCGCCGCGAGGTCCTGTATTCCGAGAACATTCGGGATATCGTGCTCGGCATGATCCGCTCGACGATTGCCCGCTCAGTAGAAAGCCACTGTTCCGACGCGGACGTGCCGGAGGATTGGGATTTGGACGGCGTCGTTGCCTATGCACACGCTCATTTCCTTCCGGAAGATCGGCTGACCAAAGAAGAGTTGTGGGGCAAAGAGAAAGAAGAAATGATCGAGCTGCTTCTGGAGCGTGTCGTGCACTTGTATGACGAACGCGAAGAGCAGATCGGCCCCGAAACGATGCGGGAATTCGAGAAGGTTGTCGTGCTCCGCGCCGTCGACAGCAAATGGATGGACCATATCGACGCGATGGACCAGCTTCGTCAGGGGATTCACCTGCGGGCATATGGCGGCAACGATCCCCTGCGCGAATATCAATTTGAAGGCCATAGCATGTTCCTCGACATGATCGAACGGATCGATGAAGAGATCACGCTTTACATCATGAAGGCGCAAGTCGAAAGCAACCTGAAGCGTGAAGCGGTAGCCGAAGGGCAAGCCGTCGACACCAAAGCCGAGGCCGGTCCGAAGAAACCTGCGAGACGCAAGGCCCAGCAAGTCGGCCGCAACGATCCCTGCCCATGCGGCAGCGGCAAGAAATACAAAAACTGCCACGGCAGCATAGATTGATTATCGGGCGTTCCTGGCCTGACAGCGCCACTCCAAGCAACATGATTTTACGATGAGGTGATTCGTACATGTCCGATCTCGACGTGACCGTTAAGCAAGACCTTCGCGAATGCGCGAAGCGACTTCAGCAGCTCAGGGGGTCTCTTTGACTTAGATCTCAAGCGCGAACAGATTGAGAACTTCGAGGTCAAAATGAGCGTTCCCGACTTTTGGGACGACAACGAGAAGGCACAGGGCGTAATCTCTGAGATGAATGCAATCAAATCGGTGGTCGAGCAGTACGACACTCTGGCTGCCGAGCGGCAAGATCTCGAAGATATGCTGGAAATTCTCGAAATGGAAGACGACGACGAT
>JAQBPQ010000066.1 GCA_028287445.1 Cohnella sp. | reverse complement strand
TGCTGTACATCGGATTGGTCCGCTGGTTGTACATGATGCCGAAAACCCGGTCCGTGGATGCCGCTGCTTCGTTCATTTCCCTGACTTGGCGCGTGTAGACGCCTGCAGGCTTCTCGATCAGGACATGAAGCCCGTTCCGGAAGGCTTCGATCGCCATAGCCGGATGGCTGTCATGAGGCGTGCAGATGATAACCCCGTCAATCGTCCCGGAGGACAAGAAAGCGGATGCGTCATCAAATCTCCGCACATTCTCGCCGCATACATCCGAAACCCATTGCAACCGTTCCGGACGGCTGTCGCACACCGCAGCCAGAATGGCCCCTTCCACTTGACCTTTACTTATATTCTCGGCATGTGTCGACCCCATGTTCCCGAGCCCGATGATGCCGATCCGAACTTGCTCCATGTCATCGCTCCCCTTCCGTTCATTACCATTTGGTTAACTACTCGCGTCCAATAAAGCGCCAGAAGTTCCGGTTATACATATCGTCCAAGTCCCTTCTGATTTCTTCTTCCGTAACGCGCCAACCGCTGAGGTGCAGTTTCTCATATTTGTCCGCCAGTACGCGTCCGATAATCGCTCTGGAATATTCCCATTTGTATATCAATTGTTCGAAAACCCGGCAGTCCGAATGGATCGGAATCATCGAGGTGCCGAGAAGCTCCACCCGAAAACGCGTCATTTCCTCGACGATGGAATCAATGTTTAAGAACCACCAGCAGCCGAATATCATCAAATTCCGGAATTTGCGTGCAAGGACGGCCAGCTCATGCTGATTTCCCCTGGCAAGCATCGTGACGATAAATTTCTGCTCCGGATAACGGCGGCACAGAGCCTCAACCGCAGAAACATCGGAACTCATACTCATGTCGCCGGCCAATCGCAGCGATGGATTGGCATTCCGGCGAACCCCGATCATCAGCGCGAAAGGAATTCCTTGCTCTTGGCAAACCGGAATCATCACTTCGTCAATCATTACACTACGATGATGTTCCGCCGGATAGGTGAAGTCACCGGGCATTGATACGGCAAGATAAAGGGCGTCCATCCGAACAATCCATTCTTTCAGAAATCTGCGGACTTCATCCTTCGTTCCCTCCGACCACGTTTCCTCTACGGCATATCCCAGCTTTTGCAGCTCTTTCACCGCGAAAGGCCAATTGTTAAGCAGTGCATCAACCCGAAGTGCCGCATAAAAACGCGGATCTTTCTTTCCTTCCCCTGACATCCATACCGGACGTTCGAGCTCGTCGAACGGATCGTTCGTCATCACGATTTTTTGGACGCCTGCGATCTGCATCACGGTATCGACGTGTTCTTTCACCGTTCGCGTTTCAAACGCTTTACGATAATCATCGAGATTACGGGAAGATACGTCCAATCCCAGCCGCCTAAGAATCGTGATAAAGCCCCTCGTTGCCTCACTCACGGGCGAATGGTCGATAAATAGCGTTTTCCAAATCAAGTCGGCCTGTTCCTTCTTGGACATAGACCAGAAATCATCGTATTCCTGGTCCGACCAACGAAACGATTCAGAAATCAAATAATGATAGATCAGCAATTCATCCACGCCCCACAGCAATAACTTGCCGAATTCGGGCGCGTATAAGTGAGTGTGCATATCGGTAACCGGCATTTCACCGGCCAACCGCTCGACCGTCTGGCGTAAAAGCTTCAAATCCTCCATTGATTGTTGATCTCCTCCTTATAACAAATAGCTGAATCCCAAAATAAAACTGAACAAGGAGGCTGCGTAAACCGTAATCGGAAAATAAGGACGGATTTTCCGGGTCAGATCATGGATCCATATCCCGGCCACTGCGATGAGAATATGGGTGATCAACAACCCCGCGCTGAAAACGGCAACTGCGGCAAGCCCATGATTTCGGGCAGTCATTCCCGCCAAGGTCGTAAACAGCAGCAGCTGGGTGGGTGTCTCGGCACCGACTCCATGTATGATCCCGACTGCGAATACATTGCGTTGGGTAAACGCAAATGGCTCCCCCCGCCTATTCCTGAGCTTTTGAAGAACAGTGATACCTCGGCTCAAGTTGGTCTTCTGGCCGCTCCTTCTCCCGATGACCGTAAGAATCGCCATGAAAATCAAGGTGAGTCCAATCGCTTTGCCCATCAGATGGTCCGCCCATACCGGTACACTCCAAGTGAACAAAATGATACTGAAGCCCAATAGGCAAATTACTGTCTCATGACCCACTGCGTACCATAGAGACAGCATGATCCGTTCCTTTTTCGAGCCGGAATTTCCTCCCGTAATATCCGTTAAAGCCGCAATATGATCCCAATCAAATCCATGACGCAGCCCAAGTAGTAAGGAAAGAACCAAAGCTCCGGCAAACTCCATCGATGTCACCTCTTTATTCGTTCAGTCGCTTATACACTTCGCGGTATACGGTATCCAAGGGAACACCGGACGAACGGGCTGCCTGGGCCGCATCCTCATATTCAGGGGATTCCCGGACAAGTTGTGCTCCGTCGAATGCCTGTTTTACCCGCACATTCCCGTAAGGGGTTTCGATTTCGATCCATTTGCGTTCAAGTGCCCGGCGCTTCATTTCTGTGCGGCGAACTCCGAGGGTAGATGTTTCCCAAAGCAATATTTCTTCGCAACGGCTGGCATCCAACAAGCTGCACAACACGGTAATCAGAACACCGGGGCGATTCTTCTTCATATAGACGGGCGTATAATACACGTCGAGCGCACCCGCGGCAAAAAGCCGTTCCATCGTATATCCCAGCGTTTCTCCGCGCGTATCGTCCACCTGCGTTTCCAGCACCATAATCGTCTCCATCGGGATCGCCGCCGCCTTTTCTGTCGAAAGCAACAGGGCCCTTAACACGTTGGGATGATCGAAATCTTTGGTACCGGCGCCATAACCGATCCGCTCAATCGTGCCGCCCGGCAATGGACCATAACCTGCCGCCAGCGCCTTAACAATCCCTGCCCCCGTTGGAGTAGTAAGTTCCCCCGGAGCGGTGAAGGAAGACAACGGGATCCCGCGTAGGATTTCCGCCGTGGCCGGAGCGGGAATGGGATACACTCCATGCGCCATCCGGACTCTACCGGAACCAACGGGTACCGGGGAGACGATGATTTCTTCTATGTCCAGGTTTTCCACCGCCAAGCATACCCCGATGATGTCCAAAATGGAGTCCATCGCCCCCACTTCGTGAAAATGGACATCTGCCGGATCCATGCCGTGGATTTTACCTTCCGCTTGCGCAATCAACCGGAATATGGAGAGGCTTCTCTTTTTCACCCTAGGAGGAAGGCTGGAATTTTCAATCATCCGAAAAATATCAGAAGCTTTGCGATGTTCATAAGCATGGTCGTGATGGTCGTGGTTGTGGTCGTGGTCGTGGTTGTGGTTGTGGTCGTGGTCGTGGTCGTGATGGTCGTGGTCCTGATGGTCGTGGTCATGATGATCATGATGATGATGATCGTGATGGGCATGTTGTTCAAAGGTCAATCTCAACCATTTCGCCGAGATTCCTTTGCGAATGACCGGCACGAATTCCATGGTGAACGGCTCGATCGGAAGTTCCGACAGATGACCGCGAATATAGTCGGGATCCGCTCCCAAGTCAACCAGTGCTGACAGTGCCATATCGCCCGCAATACCCGAAACGCAATCCAAATACAAAGTTTTCATACCATTTGAGCCTCCAATACGAGCTGAAGGATGATAGCCGCTTGATAACCTGCTCCGAAGCCGTTGTCGATATTGACCACCGTTACGCCGGATGCGCATGATGTCATCATCGCCAATAAGGTTGTAACACCCTGCAGATTGGCACCGTATCCGACCGAAGTCGGCACCGCTATGACCGGCCTGCGGACAAGTCCTCCCACTACGCTGGCAAGAGCGCCTTCCATACCGGCTACCGCGATCACGACGGAAGCTTCCCGAATCCTGTCTTTGTGCGCCAAAAGACGGTCGATTCCAGCCACGCCGACATCATAGATGCGATCGATTTCACAGCCCATCCATTCGGCCGTCCCTGCCGCTTCTTCCGCCACGGGGATATCCGACGTTCCGCCGGTCAGCACGGCAACCTTGCCGGGGAGCTTCTGTGGGGACTGTCCGAGACGGATTAACCGCGAAACCTCATCATACTTGGCTTCCGGATGGTTCAAGGCAACCCGGTCTGCCATCTCCGGCGTTGCGCGCGTCACGAGCGCCCTTCCGTGGAGCTCGGCGATTCTGGAGAATATCACATGTACTTGATCGACAGTTTTGCCGAGACCAAAAATGATCTCGGGAAACCCGGTACGCCGCTCGCGGTCGATATCCAGCTTGCAGAACTGCATATCCTCAAATCCGTTCATGTTACTGCTCCTCCATGGTTCAGCGCTTGATTCATACTGCCGCTTCGGTACCCGGAGAGGTCCATTGCCACATAGAGAAACCCAAGGGCCTTCAGCTTCTCTGTGATCTCCGCGGCATGGGGGAGTATCGATGCCATGGAACGGGGCTCCACTTCGATCCTGGCGATTTGATCATGGCTTCTTACCCTGACCTGGCGAATGCCGAGCGAGCGGATATAACGTTCGGCTTCTCCAACCCGGCCCAGTTTCTCGATCGTAATCGTCTCGCCGTAGGCGATCCGGGAAGACAGGCAAGCAAAAGACGGTTTATCCCAAGTGGCGAGCCCGAGTTCGCGGGAAAGCTCACGTATTTCATCTTTATGAAGTTCTGCCTCCTGTAACGGTCCTCTGACGCCATGCTCTTTGGCCGCTTGGACCCCTGGCCGGAACTCGTTCATATCATCCGCGATCAGCCCATATACAATTTGCTTGTATCCCCCGTCTTTAACGAACGGCTCCAGATGTTCGAAAAGGCTTTGTTTGCAGAAATAGCAGCGATTCTGATTATTTTCCTTGTATCCCGGAATAGCCAGCTCGGACGTCTGGATGACCACGTGATTCGCTCCGAGATCCAGTGCCAGCATGCGGGCCTCCCCAAGTTCCTCGGAAGGGTACGTTTCCGAATCCGCCGTGACGGCCAGAACCCGTTCCTTCCCTAGCGTATCCAACGCCGCATAGAGTAGGAAGGTGCTGTCGACGCCTCCGGAGAATGCGACGACGACGGATTCCATGTCTCTCAGAATCCCCTGCAGTTTTTCATATTTGTCCTGTGGCATATCCGCCCTCCTTTTGGTTTCCCGATTTTCGCGTCATGGCTCATTTCGGCAAAAACCCTTCTTCGTCGAAAGTCCACGCGTAGGGACCTTCGATGATCTCGATATCAGGATGTCGCCTGGCTTCATCAAGCAGCGTTTCTGAAATCTCCATGGTACCGAGATGAAGCGTGTTCCGAATTCGGGTCAACTTGACCTTCGTGTAGTCCAGTATATTGCTCGTCTTGATCGCAGCCTTGATCGCATCGCGGTCATTCTCCAGCGTCGTAGCCTGTTTCGTAGGCGCGCAGACCGTAGAAGTTAGTCCGTTCGCGTATGTTGCCGGCCAATCGGTCTTCCCCACCAGCCGGCTTGTGGTAAAGTCCGCGGTTCCCACACCGTTGGCATTCCCTTTCGATTCCATCGTCAGATCGAGGACAACCATTTTGTTAATCTCAGGTCCGCCGTGAGCATACGGTGTCGGGTATCTTCCCGTGATATTCGGATCCATGCCGTCTCCGCTTATGTTCTTGCCGATATAATCAATGACCAGCACATCGAATGACGGAAAAAGAATCTTCGGCAACCGACTTTTCGCTTCCAACAAGAGCTCCTTTTCCCGCTCCTCCATCATGTCCGTTCCAAGAACTTCGACTCTGCAGATTTGATCATAGGCGTTTTCCACGACTGCGACACCGAACGCGATCGGCAGCTTGTTGATCATGATACGGGCCATCGCCGGCACATTGTCCGCCATATATCTAAAACCGAGTTGGTGACAAGCTTCGGCGCCCTTCTGGTTGCCGAGTCCGATCGCAATCATTTTGAAGAGACCGCTTTCAATTGGTCCTCTGAATGCGGTGTGCGGTTTGATTCGGTTGATGACGACAATGGCATCGGCTTGAGTGGCTGCAATTCTGTCGCAGTAAACCGGCAGACCGTTCGGAAGACGATCCAGTTCAACAACTTCCATGGATGAATGGACCGGACACCCCATCCTTTCCTCGTCGATACCCAGATGGGCAAGCACCTCGATCTGCCCTTGCGCACTTGCCCCTCCATGACTGCCCATACACGGAACAATGAAAGGCTGAGAGCCTATTTTCTTCAGCTCATCAATGACTGTTTTGGTCAGTTCATCTATCCGGGAAATTCCCCTGCTTCCGACGGCTACGGCTACCTTCTGTCCGGCAGTGATTGTTGATATGGAAGCGGCGCCTTGCAGTTTACTGCTCAATTCGGCAATGGGATCTTCCAGTTTCGTGTCATCGAACAACTGGCGGATCTTCACCATTTTGGGAATCGGGGTGCCTTCCACTAAGGTCCTTAGCAGTTCGCTCATATCGACATCGCTCCAAACCCTCCGTCTACCCGGATCAAAGCCCCGGTAACAAACGAAGATGCTTTTTTTGAGGCCAAATAAACGACGGTTCCCTTCAGCTCATCCGGATCTCCGAAGCGGTTCATCGGTGTATGCCGCATAATGGATTCAATCCGCTCGGAAGACAAAATTGTCCGATTCTGCTCCGCCGGGAAGAAACCCGGAATGACGGCGTTCACTCTTACCCGATCGGGAGCAAATTCCCGGGCCAGGAATTGGGTGATGCTGTTCACCCCGGCCTTGGATGCCGAGTAAGTAAACACTTTGGACAGCGGCGGTCCGGACGAGACGGAAGAGATATTGATAATGGATCCGCCGTTGCCCTGTTCAATCATCCGTTTCCCGAAAACCTGACTTGCGAGCACCATGCTTTTCAGGTTAACGTCCATGATCCGGTCCCACTCTTCCATTTCCAAATCAAAGAACGGCGTTGTGCTGTTCGTCCCCGAAGCATTGACGAGGGTGTCGACGCTTCCTCCCCATTGCAGAACGCTGTTCAATACGGATTCCAGTTGCGCTTTATTCGTGGCATCCGCTTGCAAAGGTATGGCAGTCCCTCCCTTAAGCTCAATCTCCTCGCAGACCCGTTTGGCTTTCTCCATATTCCGTCCTACGACCGCCACCATTGAACCTGCTTCTGCAAGGGCGGATGACATGGAGCTGCCCAATACGCCGTTGCCTCCGATCACGACGGATACGGTATTTTGCAAGTCAAACATGAGCCATAACCACCCTATTCATTAAAATGACAACGTTGTTATTTTCATCATATTCGATTATTCTGATACTGTCCAGACGAGAATGTACCGTGCCGGAGGGATTCCATGGTTACGATCAAAGACATCGCACAGCGGGCCGGCGTCAGTTTCTCCACGGTCTCCAAGGCGCTTCGGAACAGTCCGCTTGTGCAGAACAAAACCAAACAGCACGTCCTTGCGGTCGCGAAGGAAATGGGCTACCAGCCTAACTTTGCCGCCAGGAGCCTCGTCTCCAAAAAAACCGGAGCGATTGGGGTCATCTGGCCTTCGATCGAACGGGCCGCCCTGTCCTCCCTGATTACGGGGCTTAATGAAAACCTCGAGAAAGAGGAGTATACGACCCTGCTTTCCATGAGCAAGATGGAGTCCGCGCTCCAAACGTTCCGCCGCTTCCAAGTGGATGCCATCCTGGTATTCGGTGACAAGGATCGCGACGCTGGACAACTCGAATTTGATCAGTTGCAAATACCGGTTCTTACTTACGGAGCCGCCGGCTATACCCCATTTTCCACCGTTGATGTGAACCGGGGGCAAGCCATTCGGCTTGCCGTCCGTCATCTGGCAGGATTGGGCCATCAAGATATCGGCTATATCGGGGAACCGCAGACACACGATCCGTTGCAAGTGGTGAAAATCGAGGCGTTCAAGGATGAAACGGCCCGCTTGGGACTTCGCCCCCGGGAAGATTCGATCATCCGGATGAACGGACTTGAATTCCATGACGGATATGTGGCTGCCCAAACCATGCTCATGGGGACAACGCCTCCGACCGCGGTCATCAGCGGCGGCATCGATTTGACCCGGGGTATCCTTCGAGCCGTCAGTGAGCGGGGACTGGTCGTTCCTCGCGACCTATCCGTCGTCAGTTACGACAATCTTCCCCAGATGGAAGACCTTGACGTTCCAATGACTGTGGTCGGTGTCGCCATTGCAACTGTAACTTCGGTAATTGCGAAAACCATTCTGGAGCTGATCGAAGAACCGAAATCGCCAAAGACCATTTTTCTCGAACCTGAACTCGTGATCCGGTCTTCCAGCACCAGTGCGAGACAATAAAGTACTAGACGGTCACCCTTGATTGACGGTCATCAATAGGACCGGACGGTTGTTGCAATCAAGCGCTGCAGATCCCGCATCCGGTTGGGGGTATCCATGGTTGAATTGTTCAGCATATCACATAAGGCAACCAGGTCTTCGAGCTTGGAAAGGAGTTTCCAGTTGTCCTCAAGAACCGCACCTTGCTCCTGATAAGCTCGAATAAAATGTTGTTCAAAGGTTGAGCCATCTTCTTCATACCGCAGCATGTTGGCGATATCGGCGTGACGGCTCCAGGCAAATGCATCCTCCCAATCGAGTACAGCCGATACCGAACAGCCGGTTGAACCATGCTGCATCAGTATATTTAAACCGTTGAAATCCGAATGAACGAGGACAGGCGTTTCTCTGCTTTCCGATAATAAGGAGCCATAAGTTCCGCAGAAAGACCATACCGCTTGTGTCATCTCCTCACCCAACCATTGGCCGCATTGGTTGTGCAGACATTCTTCAATGAATGAGAGAAAACGTTCACCATCCATGTTCAATGGATGGTTGATCTTCAGATCCTTGCCGAAAAAACCCGATTCAGGAAACGTATAGGCGTGTATATTGGCAAGAACGCTGCCGGCTGAAGCCGCGGCTGAAACGATATCCTGGAGGGTTCCGGTTCTAAATAAATCGCGCAAAAGGAAACCCTTCTTCCACTCCAATACGGCCCAAGGTTTATTGAATGTGCTGCAGCTCGTATCGGCATAAATGAAGTCGGCGACAGGCACGCTCCGGCGCACGAGTTGAGCAATGGCAAGCTCTTTGTCTGCAATCTGCCCGTCCCCCCTGAACAAACGAACAACGAAGGGTTCGGCGCTTCCTTCCAGATGGATTTTGTAGTTGGAGTTACTGAAACCGGTGCCGATTCGTTCTGCGGCCGTTACCCGTTTACCCGGGAACACGGGTTTGATTAATTCATTCATTTGCTTAAGGTCAAGAGAAATGGGCAGCTCCTTTCGTTCCCATCCTTCTTTCATGATACCACCTCCTTTTTGCAATCTTATCATCCACGTGAATATAACAGAACAGGCCAGCCTTATTTGTCCGTCGGCGGCCTGTTTCGTTTGGTTATGAGACTTTAAACACTATGCAACA
>JAQBPQ010000055.1 GCA_028287445.1 Cohnella sp. | reverse complement strand
TCTGGCTTGGTCGTTATTCGGTACGGGATTCGAGGCTATAGCGCTTCATTTCCATGTGTACACTTATAAAGGTTGGTCACTTCGTTACTCCTTCGTCGTATATGTTTGCGTTCAATTGATCAGTGTGGTCTTTTACCATTTGGTGATGAGACGGTTCGCACAGCTTAAAACCGGATGATCGTGTCCGCCATCGGGAATGTTAGGGAGAACACGTTCGAGGAGGCTGCATCGGATGTCCAGAAGGAACAGAAGGCCGGTCGTGCCGGGAGCGGAAAAAGGGCTGAATGCGTTTAAAACGGAGGTCATGCGGCGTGAAGGGTACGCGGTGAATCCGAACCGGCCGGACGATGTGAAATATGAAGTGGCGAAGGAGATCGGCGTGCCGCTTCAGCCTGGAGGCAACGGCGGCTTAACAACGGAATCGGCCGGTCATGTCGGCGGCAAGATCGGCGGGACGATGGTCCGTGAAATGATTCGGCTGGCGCAGGAGCGGATGTCGAAGCGGGAAGAGCCGTAGAGAACGACCGCAAGGACTGAGTCCCCGGCCCAAGTGGCTTGGAGGTTTTTTTGTCGGGAAGGTGTTCAATCGGTTTCCGAAAGTGTAATAGGTAGCGTACGAACTTTATCCCAAAGGAGGAGTTTACGTGTCAGAATTTAATCATGTAGTACACAAAGACGGTGACGTAACCACAGGCCGGGTGGAAGATACGATTATGAATATGGATTCAAGTCAGAAGCAACAAATCTTGGGCGACTTCGACGAGTTTAAGAGTTATCTCCACAAACGCATCGACATGGCTGGCAGCATTGGTCTCGGCCAAGAGCAGATGGCCAAGATCGCCGAGAGGGTGGCCGACTATCTGGCCTCGCATGAAGAGCCTCGCAACCGGGAGGAAATGCTTCTGCAGGAACTCTGGAAGGTGGGTTCACCGGAAGAAAGACATATGCTGGCGCACATGCTGGTGCGTATGGCACGCACGACGAACTGACAAGTGGGGCCCCGGAGATCGAATCTCCGGGGCCCTTGTTTGTGGCTTACAACAGCAGGAGCTGCGGTATCAGTCGCCTGGGGCAGACCTCAAATCGTTGTATACCCGATCAACCTTGTCCTCCTCATGTCCGAAATGCTCTTCCCGTTTTCCTGACATCATTTGCCTTTCCCCGTCCATTACGTCCAAATCGTCGTCCGTCAGCTTACCCCATTCCTTTTTGCTATCACTCTTCATTTGCTTCAACTTCCCTCTCGATACATAGCGGTTCATCCCATCGCTCCTTAGAAAAAGATTTACTCCCTATTAACCGGGCGTAAGAGGCTCCAATCGGAATTCACCGATAAAATTTCGCTTGAAGAAAACGATTACACAAATTACAATAGGCTATCATGAGCTTGATGAATAAAGGGATTCGCATCCAGCGAAAGGGATGAGGTGCGCGCATGAGCAAGGGACTGAAAATCGCGGTAATCGGAGGGGGATCCTCCTATACGCCGGAGATCGTATTGCTGGGCGAGATGCTGGAGAAGAACAGACGTTATTTGCCGGCCTTTTTCAAATAAGTAATTTGCAGCGCCGCGGCTCCGCGGGATCGGAGCTTTTTTATCAGGAAGGCAGGATTTGCAAAGCATTTCATCGAATTTGCACTACAGACAAGTCACCCAGATTCCCCAACCCTAAATGGGAGGTCATATTGATGGGAAAAAGGTTTGCTTTATTGGTCGGCACGAACAAAGGCGTGTTTATGTACACCTCGGATAGGGAACGCCGGGAATGGAGCCTGAAGGGGCCGTTCCTCTCCGGCTGGGAAGCGTACAGCGTGCTCGGCGACAGCCGCAGCGGGAACCGAATTTTCGCCGGCACCTCGCATACGGCATATGGAGCGACGATTCGCGTGTCCGACGATTTCGGAGAAACCTGGACACAAATCGAGCACGGTCCTTCGTATTCCAAAGAAAGCGGATTTAGCCTGAACCGGATATGGCATCTTGCCCTAGGACACCATTCGCAGCCGGACACGGTATTTGCCGGGGTCGAGGAAGCGGGCTTGTTCGTAAGCCGGGATCGCGGGAATACGTGGGCCGAACTGGACGGGTTAACTCGGCATCCCACGAGACCGGGTTGGTTCCCGGGAGCGGGCGGCATGTGCCTGCACACGATCCTGATTCATCCCGGCAATCCGCAGCGGATGTGGGTCGCGATGTCCGCGGTCGGCGTATTTCGCAGCGATGACGGCGGCACGACTTGGGAGGCCAAAAATCGGGGTTTGGCACGGGTGCCCACCGGACAACCGCAGGAGGAAATCGGGTTTTGCATTCACAAAATGGCTTTGGACCCGTTCGATCCGGAAACGATATTTATGCAGGAGCATAGCGGCGTATTCAAGTCGATCGACGGTGGTGACAATTGGTTTCCGATCGAAGAGGGACTGACTTTAAAAGAAGGCGATGCGCCATTCGGTTTTCCGATCGCTGTGGCCCCGAACGGCGACATGTTCCTCGCACCGCTGGAAAGCAGCGAGCAGCGGACGATGATGGGCGGCAAGCTGCTCGTTTACGGAATGCCCAAAGGAGCCTCGCGCTGGGAGCCGATCGGCGATGTGCTCCCGGACGAACCGCGTCATGTCAGCGTTCTTCGTGACGCCATGTCGGTGGACTCTCTCGACCCGTACGGGTTATATTTCGGCACGACGTCCGGTGAAGTATACTGCTCGCTGGACCGGGGCCGTTCATGGGACCGTCTGCCGGGTCAGCTGTCCCGTATTTTGAGCGTGAAAACTTGGGTGTTGGAGGATTGATCGGACGATGCAGCTGGAAGTCAGCGTTCCTCTCTTGATCAGCGATTGTACGAAAGGAAAAACCCGCTTCCCTCTGGAAGCGGACACGTTGGACGAAGCGCTGCGTCGGCTGAATGAAACCTATCCGCAGCTCAAGGTGCATTTGTACACCGAACAGGGGAACGTGCGCGAGCATGTGCTCTTCTACTATAATGACGATAATATCGCCTGGTTGAACGATCTGCACCGGATCCGGCTTCAGCCGGGAGACAAACTGCGGGTGCTGCAGGCCGTATCCGGCGGATAATCGAACCGGAAGGCCGAGGAGTTGCAAGCCGGAAAGGAAATGAACCTTGGACACGACATCGGAACGATATTCCAGGCAAACCCTATTCTCGCCGATCGGCAAAGAGGGGCAAAAAAGAATCAGCGCCGCCGCCGTCCTGGTGGTGGGAATGGGCGCGCTGGGCACGGTGCTCGCGAGTCATATGGCAAGGGCCGGTGTCGGTACACTTCGGATGGTCGACCGTGATTATGTGGAACTCACCAATCTGCAGCGCCAGATGCTGTATGATGAAGAGGATGTTTCACAATCGCTGCCTAAGGCGGTGGCCGCTCAGCGCAAGCTGGCCAAGATCAACTCGGACGTCCGGCTTGAGCCGATCGTGGCCGACGTTACGGCTCTGAACGTGGAGTCGCTTCTGGAGGACATTGACCTTGTTTTGGATGGTACCGATAACTTCCGCACGCGTTTGCTGCTGAACGACGCCTGTTTCAAACAAGGAATCCCGTTGATTTACGGGGGGGCCGTGAGCGCACAGGGCATGACGGCGATGCTGATTCCGGGAGAAACTTGCTGCCTCCGCTGCCTGATCGGATCGGGCGATGGAGGCGGCGGACAGACGTGCGATACGGTCGGCGTGATCGGGCCGATCGTCGACATCATCGCTTCGTTTCAGGCGGTGGAAGCGTTGAAGTGGATGGCGGGTGCGGCCGAAGCCAGACGGGGGACGTTGCTTTCACTGGAAGTTTGGTACCATCAAGTCTTGAACTTGAAGCTTCCGGAGCCGAAAAAAGATTGTCCCACCTGCCAGCTCAAGCAATACCCGGCGCTGACGGCGGACGAAGACACGGCGTCGACCATGTGCGGCCGGGAAACGGTGCAGATCCAGGGCGTTCGGCCTCTTGATCTGTCGCTTTGGGAGCAGCGTTTGGCACCGTCGTGCCGTGTCACCCGCAATCCTTTCCTGCTTCGGGCTGAGCTGCCGGAAGGCGAACGTATGGTGCTCTTCCCGGACGGAAGGGTGCTCGTACAAGGCACGGAGGACCTATCGAGGGCCAGATCGCTGTATGATCGTTATATCGGGTCGTGAAACCTGCATCGGGTAAAGCCGGATAGCAGCATCAAGATGTGAATTGCCAGCACTCCCTTTTTATGCTAAATTAATACCAATTGATGAAAAGGAGGTGGAGCAGGATGAATCGCGATTGCGAGAATAACCAAGTGAGCCGGTTGCCTATTCAGATGGCCGGCATCGCTCATGTGCGGACAGGGAACGGGACACGTCTACCCTTTTTAGCCCATACGGTTATTCTCATCGCGAAATGACTCCTGTCTCGACCTCATCGGATGTATGAAGGCGAAGAGATGCGGGAACTTTCCCGCATCTCTTTTTCATCATTCAGGATTATATAGGTTTGCACCACTCATAATCTCTGAATGATCTCCGACATAAACGTTTACCGCCGCCAAGAGGACGGCGTTAGCCATTTATGCTTGTTTGTCGAGAAAAGGGGTCTCCAAAACAAGGAGGAAATCCCCCATGATCGTCAGCGGTCAACATATCAAAAAATATCACGGAGCCCAGCTCGTGCTGGATGACGTCACATTTGAAATTCCCCAAGGCGGCCGTGTTGGCCTGATCGGACGCAACGGAAGCGGGAAAACCACGCTTCTCCGGCTTGTTGCAGGACTGGAACGTCCGGATGAAGGCGACCTCGCCATCCGCAAAGAGACGAAAATCGGTTACCTCACGCAGATTCCGCAAGTGGGGGACGACGTCACGGTGTACGAAGTGCTGGCCAAGTCATTCAGAGATGTCCGACGACTGCGCAACAAGATGACTGAACTGGAGGCTTCCATGTCCGATCCCGCAGCACCGTCTGATCAGGATCAGCTTGCCGGGCTTCTAAAGCAGTACGCCGACGCTCAGGAGCGGTTCGAGCGCGATGGCGGATACGAAATGGACGCGCGCATCTCCCAAGTGGCGAATGGGCTGCGGATCGATGCCGCGCAGTTGGACCGCCCATATGCGGTCTTGTCGGGCGGCGAAAAGACGAAGGCGGCACTCGCCTCCCTGTTGATCGAGCGGCCGGCGCTGCTGCTGCTCGACGAGCCGACCAACCATTTGGATCTCGGTAGTGTCGAATGGCTTGAAACCTATCTCAGAGACTATGAAGGAAGCTGTCTCATCGTCTCCCACGACCGCTATTTTCTCGATCGGGTCGTGGGCCAAATCATCGAACTGGAGGACGGAGAATCGTCCGTCTATCATACGTCCTATACCGAATACGTGGTGGAGAAGGAAGAGCGGTTGCTCCGGCAGTTCGCCGAATTCCAGGAGCAGCAAAAAAAAATCGCCCAAATGAAAGAAGCGATCAAGCAACTCGAATCTTGGGGCAAGATCGGCGGCAGCGGTAAGTTTTTCAAACGTGCCCAGTCGATGCGCAAAGCTTTGGATCGAATGGAAAAAGTAAAGCGTCCGGTACTCGACCGCAGATCGGCAGAATTCCATATGAACCCGGCAGACCGGTCAGGCCGCGATGTCGTGATCTTCAAAGGGATTACCAAGTCATACGGAGCTCGAAAAATATTGGATGGTGCCGACGGAGCGCTTTATTACGGCGATAAGGTGGCTCTTGTCGGGGACAATGGGTCCGGCAAGAGTACGCTTGCCAAGGTACTCATCGGAATGACGGAACCTGATGCGGGCAAGATGACGCTAGGCGCCCGGGTGGAACTTGGCTACTTGGGACAGGAAGACGAACCGGAGCATAACGTCAAAAGTGTCCTGGCCTTTTTTCGGGAAGAAGCCGGGGTCGAGGAGGGAGAAGCCCGTTCTCTCCTCGCCAGGCAGTTGTTCTACGGGCCGGATGTGTTCAAGTCCGTTGCACTACTGTCCGGCGGGGAATGGACCCGGCTTCGGCTGGCGCTTCTGCTGCATCGAAAGCCGAACCTGCTGCTCTTGGACGAGCCGACCAACCATCTCGACATCGCTTCGCGCGAGGCGCTGGAAGAGTCGCTCGACGACTTCCCCGGCACCGTGCTGGCGATTTCCCACGACCGCTATTTCATTAACCGATTCGCACAGCGGGTTTGGGGCATTCGCAACGGGAAGTTGACCGATTACATCGGCAACTTCGACCGATACAGGGAGAAGAGCGCGCAGCAGCGAATGCCGGAGGAGGCGAGAAAGCCGGAAGGCACATCTTCCCGGAAGCGGGAGCCGGAAGCCCGTCCCCACCCGGCATCGAAGCCGGCGGCGCCTGCTGAACCCTTACGTCTGGAGAAGGCCATCGCCGAAACGGAAGCGAGTCTCGCACACCTAGACGCACAATTGGATCAGTTACAGTCTGACACCGCCGAATTGAACAGGCTGAGCGAGTGTTGGGAAGAACGGGAACGCTTGGAGCAGCGGCTCCAGCTGCTCTACGAGGAATGGATGGCTTTGTTCTAAATCGAATCCGTCGAATCCGGTTCCGACAAAGCATCCACCGGAACCGTCTGCTTCTCGTCGTCCGGGTTTTCGCGAGAATAGATTCTCGCGGTTCCAGCCGTTTCATCGACTTGATCGATATAAAAGGAAGTGCCGTAATACAACACGTCGATCATGTTCTCGGAACCTGCAATTTCCTTAGCGCGTTCTACGTTCATGGTCTTCACCTCCTGCACAGTATTTACCCCATCCGAACCGCATATCCACACACCAACACACAAAAGGCGCCGCGAGGCGCCTGCATCATTTTCGTATGGGGTAACGGCAACGTTTTTTCGTGCTAGAATAGGGAAAGTTACGAGTTTAACCAACAAGGAGATACGACCCGATATGAAATTTTCCGTTCAATACTTGTCCTTTTTTGTTATCCAATCCGAAGGCTCTGATACCGACGGGCCTAAGCGGTACAAGCATTACCAAACGTTGACTCACGAAGAGTACCAGGACAGCGAACTTAAATCGTTCCTTGACAGCGAGTTCGCCCGTATCGGCAAGCGTAAGGCGGAAGTGAATCCGATCAGCGAGGCTGTGCCGACCAAGATCGGGCGTTTTCTCGTCGAACCGGGGCACGAGTTGACCAGCAATCCGAACTACAACCTGTTTCAACGGCTGAGGACAGCGGCGGACAAACAGGAATTTCATCATGGCGGGGACGACTTGATCCGAACGTATATGGATACGAACGCGGTGCGCGGCGGGGCATTCATTGTGGCGCTGGCCAAGTTAAACGAGTATTTCGACGAACCGTTTCTTTTTGTGCTCAAATGCGATTTTGAAAATAAAATTGCCCGCATTTCGGACGAGCGCAGCCTCATTGCCCGGGTAGAGATGGCGATTAACGCCAAAAACATCAAGTCGATCCTGTACCCGCATATGCCCGAGCCGGGAATGCTGGAGGACTGGGAGCTCAAAATCCATCAGGCGTCCCACGCCCGCTATTTTGAGG
>JAQBPQ010000050.1 GCA_028287445.1 Cohnella sp. | reverse complement strand
CTGGCTTATGTGATGAACGGCGCGGATATCAAGCCGGTTGTCCAAACGGTAACCGCTGCTTCCTCTGTTCCCGTCCATATGGAACCGGCAGCACCTGCGAATAAGCTGGGTGATGAACTTCTTTCTCTCACTTCCGTTCGACAAACGATCGCTCAGCGAATGTCTCAGAGTGTATCGGAAATTCCTCACGCCTGGTTGATGATCGAAGCAGATGTCAGTAAACTTGTGGACTTGCGCGAAAGGCTGAAAGACCGTTTTGCGAGGCAAGAAGGGATACGGCTGACGGTCACACCTTTTGTAATCAAAGCATTAGTTAATGCCATTAAGGATTTTCCGATCCTTAATTCCACCTGGGCTTCCGACCATATTATTGTGAAGAAAGAGATACACCTTTCCATTGCCGTAGGCTCGGAGGATTCCGTTGTAACGCCTGTGATCCGAAACGCCGACCGAAAAACGATTGCCGGATTGGCGATTGAACTGGACGGTTTGGTTACGCGTGCCAGAACCGGCAAATTGACGCCGGCGGATATGCAGGCGGGAACCTTCACCTTCAATAACACCGGGTCATTGGGTTCCGTGTTATCGTTTCCGATCATCAATTATCCGCAAGCGGCGATATTGACGTTCGAAACGATTGTCCGCAGGCCTGTCGTCATTCAGCACGACATGATCGCCATCCGGTCGATGGCCAATTTGTGCCTATCGCTGGATCATCGTATTTTGGACGGGACGATTTGCAGCCGTTTTCTTGGGCGGGTGAAGCAGCATTTGGAACAATACGATCCTCATACGGTTATTTATTAAGTTGGATCTGAAAGGCGACGGAGGAGGGAGCCTATGAGGGAAAGTGTGATCGTCGGCGGAGCTCGTACTCCTTTTGGCAAGTTCGGAGGCTCGTTAAAGGATGCAGAAGCCGTCGTGCTTGGCGGAATCGCGATCAAGGCGGCCATGGAACGGTCCAAGCTCGAATCGGCGTATATCGACGAGGTGATCATGGGGATGGTGCTGCAGGGCGGTGCCGGGCAAATTCCGTCCCGACAGGCTGCGAGGCATGCCGCCTTGGATTGGAACGTGATCACGGAGACGATCAACAAGGTATGTGCTTCCGGTATGCGAAGTGTCACAATGGCCGATCAAATTATTCGTTCCGGAGACGCGGAAGTCATCGCAGCGGGCGGAATGGAAAGCATGAGCAACGCGCCGTACCTATTGCCGAACACCCGCTGGGGAACGAGGATGGGGCATCAAAGCATGATCGATTTGATGCTTCACGACGGGTTGGAGTGCCCGTTCGACAATGTGCACATGATCGTGCATGGGAGCCAATCGGCCGAAGAGTTCGGCATCACCCGAATAGAACAGGACGAATGGGCGCTTCGCAGCCATCAGCGTGCAATTCGTTCTATCAACATAGGTTATTTTGCAGAGGATATCGTTCCTGTATCGATTGTGAGCCAACAGGGGAGGATTTCGGTTGACCGGGATGAGGTTCCACGTTCGGACACCAGCCTTGAAAAACTGGCAGCACTTACTCCGTTACATGTCGAGAACGGTACGATCACCGCCGGTAATGCCCCTGGCGTTAACGACGGTGCGGCCGCGATGATCCTCATGTCCAAGGAGAAAGCACATGCCATGGGATTGCGGCCGCTTGCAACGATTATCGGCCATGCATCCGTGGGGGAGAGACCGCCCTATCTGGCAACCACACCTGCTTTGGCGATTCAGAAATTACTGAGGCAAACTCACATGTCATTGGAACAGATCGACCGGTTCGAAGTAAACGAAGCGTTCGCATCTGTTGCGCTGACGAGCGGGAAGTTATTGGGCTGGGATCCGGAGAAAGTCAATGTGAACGGAGGAGCCATTGCTCTTGGCCACCCCATTGGCGCAAGCGGGGCGCGGATCATTGTAACCCTCATTCATGAGCTGCGGAGAATCGGAGGAGGATACGGTATTGCAGCCATTTGCAGCGGTGCCGCTCAGGGTGATGCCGTTCTTTTGCGTGTGGAAGATTAGCATCAAGAAAGGGGCGGCCAGATGACGATTCAGACGATCATGGTCGTAGGGGCAGGACAAATGGGCAGCGGAATCGCACAGGTGGCCGCCGCGTCCGGCTTGCAAGTTCTCTTGCACGATATGTCTCCGGCCTTTATTCAAAAAGGGTTGGAGTCGATCGGGAATCAACTAAGCCGAAGCGTGACAAAGGCAAAGCTTACCGAGGAATTGAAGCTGGACATCCTTAGTCGAATTCAACCCGCCGATGATTTGGTACAAGCGAACCAGGTCGATCTCGTGATTGAAGCGGTAACCGAGAATATCGATGTAAAATCATCATTATTCCGCAAGTTGGACGCCATCTGTCCATCTCCTGTCATTTTCGCTTCGAATACTTCCTCGCTCCCTATCACGGAAATTGCGGCGGTCACCAAACGGCCTTCACAGGTCATTGGGATGCATTTTATGAATCCCGTACCGCTCATGCCATTGGTGGAAGTGATCCGCGGGTTGGTAACATCACAGGTGGTGTTCGAAACGATATATCAACTTACGGAAACGATGGGCAAAACCCCCGTGGAAGTGCACGACTTTCCCGGTTTCGTCTCGAATCGCATCCTGATGCCGATGATCAATGAAGCGATTTTCACCGTATTCGAAGGAGTCGCCTCTGTTGATGCGGTGGATAAAGTCATGAAGCTAGGGATGAATCACCCGATGGGCCCGCTGGAACTGGCCGATTTCATCGGATTGGACACCTGTCTTTCGATCATGGACATCCTGTACCACGGCTTCAAAGACCCGAAATATCGCGCTTGCCCGTTGCTGCGCAAATACGTTATAGCCGGACGTTTGGGACGTAAGTCCGGTCAGGGATTTTACCGTTATCTTGCGTGAAGATGAAAGGTCAGAGTTACCTTTTCCTCAGAATAAACAACGATGAAATCATCAGCCAACTGATCACAAGCGCGACAATCGCCGTCAAGGTTTGTTCACTGGGATTGATTAACCATGCCACGTTGACATTGGAGGGCCTATATTTCAGAAATCCAGGTCGCGTACCGGTACTGACGATAATGTAGCCTAAAGCCACTACCAGTGTGATCAGACCCCATCTCGCTGCATCCTTTGGCCTGATCGGCACTGCGCTCCGATCGAATTCGCCCCTTGAAATCCAGAGCAACAGGGAAACAATCAATAGGAAAATCGCTTCCTCGTAATCAAATGCTTTGATAAATGTAAATACAGCGCCGGCACCGAGAAGAGAAAGCGTCCACCAATAAGCTCGTCTTATCCGGTGTGAAATCCCCCAAGAGAGCACGATCAGCATGAGACCCACGACCACGCTAATTTGATGGGATAGTCTCATGAGCGGTTCCGATAACAATTCCTCTGCAATCCGGAGCCGACTGAAAAGTCGTGGTATAGAAGCGGACAGCAATAACACGAACCCGCTGGCGAACACAAGCTTTCCCAGAGACCATGCTCCAATTTCGCCAAGTGACCCCAATTCACCCGGCCAGTTCCACATTTGTTGCCAGCGGTTGAGCACGTTCTCCACACCCGTGGCGCTAGGCTGGTCCGCTCTAAATCGCCCCACTGTGAATTCAAACGCTGCCATGATCAGGCCGATGACCCACGGGAGGATGTAATACAAGAGCCTGTACAATACAAGTACAGCAGCCGATTTGCCGGGTTCATATCCGAGGAGCCCAAGACCGAGAAGGGCCGTAAGATCGAAGCCGCCGATCCCGCCTGGAGCCATGCTGACCAACCCGGTAATCGCCGCAACGGTAAAAATGCCGAGCGCTTGCGTAACCGAAAGTCCCGGAAGCAGATGAGTGCCGATGAGCCAGAAAGTCAGCCCCGCAAAAACCCACTCCAGGAAAGAAACGCCGATCGAAGCGGCAATTGTCCCCCAATCCATCCGGCCTTTATCCCGGTTAAACCATTTGGAAAATAGACGAGTTCTCTGCAGCAATATAAATCCAGGTAAAAATAAGGCATCTGCCCAAACGACATAGAGGATCCAATGATGCTCACGTAACACCGCGCGCATAGGCAGAATGCCGAGAATGCCTAACCATGCCAGCAACGACAGCCCGGTAATGGTGATCGTGGACAGGAAAGCGATGGACGCGGCAATCGTCGGCATGGAGACTCCCCGTTTCCGGTACAGGATCGTCCGCAATCCCGCTCCGGCGATCCCGGCAAAACCGATGACGCTGTTGGACGTATTGGCGATCCATGCATACCGGAACGTTGCCCACAGCCCGACGGGGAATCGGAAATGGCGCCGGATAATAAAATCGTAGCCGCTGATTACACCTACGGCCAGAAGTGAAAAACTGCATAGAAACAGCAAAGTCAACGGCTGTATCTGGCGAATGAAATGCAAAGTTGTCCCCCAATCGATGCGCCGAAATTCCTTGCGGCCCTGCCAATAGATAAAGGCAATCACGGCGGCAGGAAGCAGCAGCTGCAGCACCTTGTAGCGTATAAGCAGGGCGACCAACTTACTCTGTTTGATTTTCCGAAGCATATCCTTGATTTTTTTCATCCCGTACCTCGTATGTAGAATTTGACAGTCTTGTGATCAGTATTCCCATGATCTATTACCCCTTAAAGCTTACAACTGCTTTAAAATTGTCAATCCCTGATAACACGGGCTTTTATTATATATTTGATAACGGAGCAGGTTCGAGTATACTTACATGTACTGCTTAAAAACATGCTGCATGGAGGAAAAATCCGTTTGAGCCGATATCCTTTTGAATACGTACATTCCAAGCCGTTTCTCCAGCAAGTTGGAGAATGGATCGCGGATGTCTTTTATGATATTTTGCCGGAAGCCGGTTTCGAGGTTCGCGACGAGCAGATTTATATGGCTTTTCAACTAGAGCGGGCGTTCGCGGATAAGAAGACGATCTTTGCAGAAGCAGGAGTCGGAACGGGAAAGACGCTGGTTTATTTATTGTACGCCATATGTTACGCCCGTTACGTCGGAAAGCCTGCCGTGATCGCGTGCGCGGACGAATCGCTGATTGAACAGCTGGTGAAGCCGGAAGGGGATCTGGCGAAGCTGGCTCAACATTTGAGCTTAGCCATTGACGCGAGATTGGGCAAATCGCAGGATCGTTACCTGTGCTTGGTCAAGCTCGACAATGCGAGATTCGACTATGAAGATAAGGAATTGTACAATTCTTTGCATGAAGGGTTACCTGGGTTTGTTCATAAAAGCGAAGCGTTGCAGACCTTCTATGCTTACGGGGATCGCAAACAGTACCCGCATTTGAATGATCGGCAATGGGACAAGGTCAGTTGGGATTCCTTTCAGGACTGCTTTGTTTGCGATAAAAGACATCGGTGCGGGATGACATTATCGCGTGATTATTACAGGCAATCTGCAGATTTGATTATTTGCTCACACGATTTCTATATGGAGCATGTATGGACGTATGAAAGCCGCAAAAGGGAGGGCCAGCTTCCTCTCCTGCCGGAGCATAGTTCTGTTGTATTCGACGAAGGGCATTTGCTTGAAACTGCTGCGCAGAAGGCACTCACTTATCGGCTAAAGCACGTTGTGTTTGAAGAATTGCTCACCCGGCTGTTGAAGAATGAAATCCGTGAATCGTTGGCCGTTCTGATCGATGAAGCCATTGAGCGAAGCGAGTCGTTATTCGAGCTATTGTCAAGGCAGAGTGTAGCCATTGCAGGCTCTGATCGGAAGCAAATTATCGTCAACGACCGGCTGCTTCAAGAGATATCCGGGTTTCGCCGCGTGCTGGATGGGATAGAAGAAGAGTTGGTCTTTGAAGGTGAACTCTACACCTTGAATGAGTATCATCTTCGGATTGTCGAAGAGCACTTGGAAATGATGCAAAAGGCGTTGAGCCTGTTTCAACATTCGGACACTCCGATCTGCTGGGTAACCGAAAGCACCGATGGACTCGTTTTGGTCATTATGCCGAGAGCCGTTAAGGAAATGCTGCGAGAGCGGGTATTTGCCTTAAATATACCTGTCGTTTTTTCATCGGCCACACTGTCCGTAAACGGTTCTTTCGATTACGTGGCGGACAACCTCGGCATCGAGCGGTATTTATCCTTCCGTGTCTCTTCTCCATATGATTATGAGAATCGACTGGAAGTGTTGGCGCCAAAATGGCCTAACGGGTGTTCATTTTCCGAGAAAATGAAGATTGCCGTCAAGCTGCTGGAGCGAACGCAAGGCAGAGCTTTGGTATTATTTCCCTCGAAAGAGGAACTGCAATTATTTAAAGAGACGCTCGCTTCGTTTAACGTGGATGCGAACATGCACTTTTTGTTCGAAGGGGACAGGGAAATCAGTCATCTGATCGCTTCTTTTCAACATGAAGAGTCAAGCGTGCTGTGTGCGGTGAGTTTGTGGGAGGGACTGGATATACCGGGACCATCCTTATCGAATGTGATCTTATGGTCGCTGCCATTCCCGCCGCAAGATCCGGTCTTCATGGCCAAACGCGAGGCTTCGAATACTCCATATGAAGAAGTGGACCTGCCGTACATGCTGCTTCGTCTGCAGCAAGGCATGGGCCGGTTGATTCGTTCTCGGGAAGACTCCGGCATCATCGGCCTATTGAGTGAGGAGATTCATGACGATCCTAAACTGCGGGAGCTGATCGAGAGATTGCTGCCGGAGGGGGTTCCATTAAAGGACTTTTAAAGGGGTCATCATTCGGGAATACGGAGCATAAAGTTACAGCGGGAGACGTTGTAAGCGGTCAAGAGGAGAAGCCGGAGCGAAGGAGCATTATGATTCGCCTGGAGGTATTGCAATGAGTGCGGAACTGCTCATTCAGTTACTCGTGCTTGTCGTAATGGTCGTCAATCTGGCATTTGCATCAAGGAAATAATTCTTTAGCAAGAAACCGGCTGCGCAGACCAAGCGCAGACCGGTTTCTTGCTGTTGCTCAAAACCACTAGCCGGATAGGCTGCTTCGGATCCACTGAAACATACGCTCAATCGCCGCTTTATGGATGTCTGGCGGCAAATGATGTCCGTAACCCTCATATTTATGGAATTCCACGTTGGCATCCATTTCTTTAAGGGTGTTAAACATACGGCTTCCATGACTGAAATCGACTTGGACATCATGCGTACCGTGCATAATCAGCACGGGGCATTTGATCTGGTCGGCCATGCGAATAGGAGATCTTGCCTGGAAGTCTTCAGGCTTCTTGGTCGGAGAACCTCCGATGACACGCTTGAGCATCCGGCGCAAATCTATCCGTTCCTCATAAGTCTCGGCCAAGTCGGATACGCCGCCCCAAAGAATTAGTCTGCTCACGTTCGGCATGTTCACTGCCGTTTGAGTCGCATTGATGGATCCGCGCGAAAAGCCCATCACCGAAATGCGGTCAGGATGAACGAACGGAAGATTTTGCAGGAAACGAAATGCCGAAAACACATCCTCCCGATCATTTCCGCCGAATTCGTCGCGTCCTTCTCCGCCCTCGGCTCCCCGGTAACAAGGAGCGAAGATAATGTGCTGCCCAAGATTCGCCAATTGTTCGAGCCAATGCGTCCTTACACTTCCCACTTTGCCGATACCGCCTCGACAATAGATGAGAACCGGCCATGTGTTGGTGCGAATATCTCTCTTTTCGGGATGAATAGAGCTGGCTATTTGTAGGAGGGCCAATTCCTCAGAACCGTAGAATTGACCGATCCTATTCTTCAGTTCCTCCATCGGAAGCTCAAAGCCATCCGGGAAACAAAGATATCCTTTCACCTTGTATCCATCGGAGAGGTAAGTCAATTGATACATCATGTATTCATCGCCTCTTGTTCGTATGTTACCATGGTTTGGAAGCCTATTGTGGAGGGAAGTCCAATGCAGACCAAGTGGATTACCAATGTACGGATCGTTGCGGAAACTGGGATTATCGATCATGGATCATTGCGAATCGAGAACGGACAAATTGTCGCGATTCGGCAAGGTGTGCCATTCGAGACGGAAGGATATGAGGTCGTCGATGGACAAGGGCAACTGCTGATCCCCGGCATGATCGATGTGCATATTCACGGAGCCAACGGTTATGACATGATGGACGGTACGGTACGAAGCATCGAAGAGGTGTCCAAGAAGTGTGCCGCTGCAGGCTGTACTTCATTTTTAGCCACATCGGTCAGTTCTAATCTGGAGGATTTGCTGCTGATGATCGACAACGTCAAAAGCGTGACGGGTCATGAGCAGGGCGCGTCCATTATCGGCATTCACACGGAAGGCCCTTATTTGAATGTGAAACGAAAGGGCATGCAGAACGAAGCTTATCTGCGTCACCCGGATCTCTCGGAAATGGAACAGGTGATGCACCATGCCGGCTCTCTGCTTAAAATGGTAACCATCGCCCCCGAATTGCCCGGAGGAATGGAGCTCGTCTCTTATTTGCGCGCCAGAGGAATTATTGTGGCGATCGCTCACTCCGATGCCACATATGAAGAGGCAACAGAAGCGTTTCGGCTGGGGGCAAGCCATGTGACGCACTGTTTCAACGGCATGCGGCCGATTCATCACCGGGATCCGGGTCTCGTTGTCGCCGCCTTCGAACAGCCGCATGTCAGTCTGCAAGCGATCGTGGACAAAGTGCACCTTCATCCGGCCATTGTCCGGCTCATGCATCGGATCAAAGGACCGGAAGGGATGGTCTTGATCACCGATGCGCTTCAAGCCATGGGACTGGGCGACGGGCAATATCTATTCGGCGGCCATCAGGTGACGGTTTCAGGAGGAATTGCGCAATTGAAAGACGGAACACTTGCCTCCAGCACAGTTACGATGAACGAAGCGCTCAAAAATACAGTGGAACTCGGTATTTCCCTGGAGGATGCCGTAACGATGGCAAGCCGGACTCCTGCCGAGCTGCTCGGACTCCCGCACAAAGGCAGAATCGCCGATGGATGCGACGCCGATCTGGTTTTGCTGGACGAACACTTTCAAGTGGTATGGACGTTGATCGCGGGCAAGCCCTTTACTTTTAGAGAGGCTGCGCAAAAAGCCTGAGAAATCGGGTTTTTTTGGTCCCAACTTCAGAGGCACTAGACCCTACACAGGTATCATTATCTTTTGAATCATACACTGCATGAGCAGAACTAGGGGGAGGCCATGCAGTGACCAAACAACGGCCGTCGTACGTGTGGGTGATGTCGAAAGAGTACGCGCCGGTCATTCTCGGAGGCCTCGGCACGGTTGCCACTGAATTAACGAGGGCATTGATCCATTCCGGCGTGAAGATAAACGTAATAACCAAGAGTACGTCTCATTCTACCCGATACAAGAGAAGCAAAACGAACGCCCAGCAAGCAGGAATCCTTCTGTCTGGTGGCGTTGGAAGCGATGGCGAACGGGATTCCTCTCGTTTGCACTCGTGCCGGAGGGCTCAAAGAATTCGTCCATGACGGCAATGCCCAGATCATTCGCTCCGTTAACGGCAAAGCCATTGAACGTAGACATATAGTCAATGGCCGCAGAGAGGAAGTGGGTAGGGCGGTGGTTGGCAAACGGGTATAATCGCACAATACAACAGGAGAAGGCTGCCGACGCAATTGCTCGGCAGTCTTCTCCGTTTACGGGCAGTATAAAGAAAGTTTGCGCCGATTCTTGACCGCACTCCATGATGCGGCAGCAGCTTGCTTATTACTTCTCCTACTTGTGAGGCTTAGTGTTCAAGTAATGCTCAATGCCGTCCAGAATCCGCTCGAGCCCGAAATCGAAGTCGTTTTCGACGGTATGATCTTCTTCGTTATCGCCAGTATACGCGCCGGACACAAGAACCGGATACAAATTCGGAAAACGTTCCGTTGTGACAAGTTGTTTCAGCGCGTCGCTGTAATCCGTCCCGCTGAAAGCGCCCGGACTGGTGCCCGCCCGAATGGCCCTTTCGATGTCCCGAGCCAACATGCCGGTCGCGCGCGCATAACTGCTTAACAGGAGTATAATGGACATTTTCTCACTGTCGTTGAGTCGGAGTCCAGCCATGGCTCCAAGCGCCCAATCCACCATCCGAAGGTTGTTTGGTGTAATGGGGACGCCTGAAATCGGAATATCTCCAAACCAAGGATGCTCCCGGAAGACCGGCATGACCATCCGAACAAACATCCGCAGGCTTTCCCGCCAGTGCTCCGCATTCTTGGGCAGGTCTATGTGGCTTACGGCTTCCTGCATCAGCAATAACAGATCGTCCTTGCTTGGAATGTACCTGTAGAGGGACATCGTGGTAAAACCGAGGGAAGCCGCGACCCGGTTCATGGAAACGGCCGACAGCCCCTCCTTGTCGGCGATGGAAACCGCGGCATCCACGATTTGTTTTATGCTCATCTCACGCTTCGGTCCCCGCTGAGGCTGTTTGACGAGCCCCCAACTGAGCGCCACTCCGCGCGGAAGCTTTGTCTCCATTTCGTGATCCAATGTGAATGCCCTCCCGTGTGTCCTCTGTCTCCTAATCATATCCAAAAATAATTGTTGCACATTAACTGTATACGTAATATACTGTGTACGCAATATACTGTTTATATGATAAGCAGAAAGGAGACCGGAAAATGATGAATGTAGCGGTTGAAATGAAAGGTCTGCGCAAAGCCTTCGGAGATCATGTTGTGCTGGATGGCATCGACCTGTCGGTTCCATCCGGAGCGATTTTTGCGCTTCTGGGCCCGAACGGTGCCGGAAAGACGACGCTGATCCACATCCTTTCCACACTTGTCGCTCCGGATGCGGGAACTGCTCGCGTAGCAGGGTACGATATCATCACCGATAAGGAGGGGGTCAAGCGATCCATCAGCCTGACCGGCCAGTTCGCAGCCGTCGACGAGGTGTTAACAGCGGAAGAAAACCTGCGCATGATGGGCAGGCTTTCCGGACTTACGGCAGTGGATGCTCGCACAAGAGCGACCGAATTGCTGGAGAGCTTCGACCTTGCGGCAGCGGCGCGCCAAAGGGTTAGGACGTATTCCGGGGGCATGCGGCGCCGGCTGGATCTCGCGCTAAGCCTGGTAGTCAGCCGGCCAATTTTGTTCCTGGATGAACCGACCACGGGCCTCGACACCCAGAGCAGGCGCGCGTTATGGAACACGATCCGCCAACTTGCCGCGAAGGGTGTCACCGTTTTTCTCACCACGCAATATTTGGAAGAAGCGGATCAATTGGCTGACGCCATTGCCGTCATCGCCGGCGGCCGCGTCGTGGCGCAAGGAACGGCGGATCAGCTCAAATCGCGCATCGGCGGCGAAGTCGTCGAGCTTCGTGATGAGAATGACGAAATCATCCGTGAAATCCCGACCGGCGGCGGCATACGTGACGTCAAAATGACCATCGATGAGTTGGTCCGCACAGCGCCGGAGGGGTCGCGCGTGAACATTCGCAGGCCGAGCTTGGACGATGTGTTTGTCGCTTTGACGACCAAAGAAGTGGAGGGATCCGCCATATGACCAGTATCATCAAGCCGGCCAAAACGGCATCTTTCGGCACCACCAACGCCGTGTTCATTGCGCGGAGCATCCGTCACAGCGTGCGCAACACGGAGGCTTTGGTGATGGCCATCGCGCTTCCGATCATGCTCATGCTGCTGTTCACCTATGTGTTTGGAGGCGCGATCGATCACGGCGGGCACTACGTGAACTACGTCGTACCGGGGATTATCTTGCTCTGCGCGGGATTCGGATCCTCCAGCACTGCGGTGGATGTGGCTGGAGACATGACAAACGGCATTATTGACCGGTTTCGAACGATGCCTATCCGCAGCATGAATGTGATTGTAGGGCATGTCATCGCGAGTCTCGTCCGCAACCTCGTGGCAACTGCCATCGTAATTGGCGTTGCTTTGCTCGTGGGATTCCGGACATCCGCGGGCATTATGGAATGGCTCGGTGCAGTCGGCGTGATCACCCTGTTCATTCTCGCATTTACTTGGCTCTACGCGGCCATTGGCCTTGTCGCAGGGAGTCCTTCGGCCGCGAGTGGATACGGGTTCGCCCTGCTTTTTCTCCCTTATCTCTCCAGCGCTTTCGTCCCGACTCACACCATGCCAGCCTGGCTGCGCGGGGTAGCCGACAACCAGCCCATCACGCCGGTCATCGAAACGATCCGCCGCCTGCTCACGGGAACCCCAATCCAAGACGCCGCGTGGTGGGCCGTCGGCTGGTGCATGCTCATTCTTCTGGCATCATGCGTTTGGGCCTCGTTGATGTTTGATCGGAAGGCGGGACGGCGATAGAAGAATCGCTATAAGCTGTCTAATGTAAAGGCACCTGCGGGTGCCTTTACCTGTTTACGGCATTCAGTATTGATTCGGGTTGTTCCTTCTGATTTTACGCTTTATGTATTGTTCTGGCATAAGCCTTACGTTAAGATAAGAATTGCGTTAATTTGCATTAGGGGTTTTAGAAGGGCAGTGAAACACATGCAGCTTGTCAAACAGATTCTTCGTTTCGCGATCCCGTCGATCGCAACCTTTTCATCCATGACGTTTACCGGACTTCTTGTGCTGATGATTGTCGGCAAGCTGGGGGCAGCGGCCATTGCCGTGGTCGGTATTTCGAATATTATCGGATACAATCTCTGGGCATCGTTCTCAGGGGTTCAGGCCTCAATTAACTTTCTGGTCGCTCAAAACTACGGATCGAACAATATCCGTCTCGGAAACCAACGAATGCAGATCGCACTGCTGATAACCGCGTTGCAAGGCCTTGTGCTGTTTGCCGGAAGTTTTGTATTACCGTATGTCATATTACATGTGATGGGCTCGAACGAGACCATTCTTAGTCTTGGGACACCCTATCTGCAATTGCGGATGCTGGCCCTTATTTTTACGATGTTCAACACCGTGTTTTATGCCTATATGCGTGCGATCGGAGATACCCGGACGCCGATGACAATATCGCTCATCAACAGCGCGCTTGTCGTGTCCCTGACGTATGCGATGGCTTACGGCGCGTTCGGGTTTCCAAAGCTTGGGCTG
>JAQBPQ010000021.1 GCA_028287445.1 Cohnella sp. | reverse complement strand
GCGGCGAAAATGGGCTTCATGACCAAGAAAAAAACGGTGCTCTGTCATCCACGATGACGAAAGACCGCCTTTTCACAATATCGAGTTACTTTAGAAGAAATACCACGCCTTCGCTCCACGGCCCCCTAATTCCGGAGTCTACAACGTAAATTCATGAACATTCTCAGCACCGGGCTTGTTGTAGTTGGACAGCAACCGTTCTGCCGACTTCAGTTGGAGTCGCGAATAAGTGAACTCCGAGTTATGGATTGGCAGCAGAAGGAAAGTCATCGGTAGATCAATGTCGCGTTTTTCAGCCTCCTAAAACCTCAGAGGGAAGTGCGACTTCGCTCCGTTTGGACCTGGCGGCCGCCACTGCCCCAAACAAGACGCCCAGCAGAAGAATCGAGAGTCCGGCAAACAGCCAGCGGGTTGCGTAAGGACCGTTTTGATCCAGGCACCAACCGGTCAATTTCGGAAAAATCGCACCGCCGACCCCGCCGCTTGCGATGAGCAGGCTGGTCGTCCGTTCCGTCATCCCGGTTACGGTACGATTCGCGAACACCAGCGCGACGGCAAACATGCCGGACATGGCCAGGCCTGCGCAAGCTGCAAGGACGAATGTGACGGACAACCCGTCGAATCCGACCATGAGAAGAAACAATAAGACATTCACCGAACACATGGCGACCAAATAAGAAGTCCCACCCCATCGGTCAGCGGCATGACCGGATACCAACCGGCCAATCGTCATGGTCGTCCAAAACAAGCTGATCGACAGAGAAGCGGTCGATTCCGACAAATGGTTATTGTGCACCATTAAAGAAGGCAGATAATGGAGGAAGCTCATTTCCAATCCGACGTAAACCGCGAAAAACAGCATATATACCGCGAGTACCAGCTTGCTTCGGCTGGCTTTCGTTTCTCGAATGTCCGGGTGATTCTCCTCATGCGATGCGTGAGCATCGGGTTGTTCTAAAATCCTAGGCCACAGGAACAGCCACAGCGCAAAAGCACCAGCCGCAAGTATGGCAACCAGAGCGAACGAGCTTTTCCAAAGCCCTTGAGAAATGAGCAACGACCCGACAAGCGGCATAAGCAAAGCGCCAAGGCCGAAAAAGATTTCGATTCGGCTCATCGCCTTGTTGGCGCCTGCGGCAGCCGCAGCAATGACGAACGAACCTACAAGCGCTTCCGACGTGCCGAGCCCTACCCCTGTCAACGGCGAAACTATCAACATGACGGGCCAAGAAGGTTCCATTAAGTAAATTCCTTCAAATACCACAATCATGGCGAGCGTCGTCAGAAGCAGAGCTTTTTTGCCCATCCGGTTCATCAGCCAAGGTGCACACAGAATCCCCACCATGCCGCCGAGAAACTGGTTCATCACCAGCTGACCGCCATCCCCGTATTGAACGCCGTAGGCATGCACCATCGGTTCCATAACTGTACCGAGGACCACTTGCCCGAACCCGACTACCAAATATACGATACTACCCAAGAAGACCAGCCGGGCCATCGATCGTTCTCCCTCTGTCCGATATCATTGTTTGAACTTTCCTATCATAACATGATAGCGCAAAAAATCGCCACGGAAGTGTCGGGGAGGCTTATAATAAGGGGAAGACAAGCAAAAGGAGGCCGGAAAAATGAGGGATACGGACCAGCGGGGTGCACTAAACGATGTTGCTTTGCGGCCTTTATTCCGGCTGGAACCGATGACCGAGGAGGATGCCCGGCAAGTTTGCGACTGGCATTATCCTGAACCGTACGATCGTTACCGCTGGCTGCCATGGGATCAGATGGTAAGACAGCGGCGGGAATTCGCAGACCCGGATATCCGCAAAGCTCAGTATCTCTCCTTACGCGGGAGGAACCGCGACCTGGCGGGATATGTGCAGTTGTTCCCACTGGACCGGGCGATTCGGATCGGTCTCGGACTGCGGCCGGATTTGTGTGACAAGGGGTTCGGGAAAGAGGTTACGTTACTGGCTGTCCAAGAGGCGGTCAGAAGGCGTCCGTGGGCGGAAATCGACCTCGAGGTGGAGACGTGGAACCGGCGTGCAGTCCGGGCTTACGAAAAAGCCGGCTTCGTCGCTTCGGATGAATATGAACGGCAGGCGGGGCATGGGGCGGTTCACGTTCTGTGTATGGTATGGCGGCCGGACGCATGATTCATTCCGGCGCAAGTATAAACGGCTGTCGCCGTCGCGGTCATTTGGCGCGGATCGGGGAACCGTGGGCCGCCACCATCGCAGTGCCGAATTGCGCTGCACTCAGCCGCGCATACACGCCGCCTGATGCCAGCAGCTGATCGTGGGAACCATCCTCGGCAATGCCTTCCTCGGTCACCACGATAATCCGGTCGGCGTGACGAATCGTGGCTAGACGGTGAGCGATGATGAGCGTCGTGCGGTTGCGGGACAAGCGCTCGAGCGCTTGCTGGATCATCGACTCGGTCTCGGTGTCGAGCGCTGAAGTGGCTTCGTCGAGAATGAGAATCGGCGGATTTTTGAGAAAAATCCGCGCGATCGACAGCCGCTGCCTCTGTCCGCCGGACAGCTTTAATCCCCGCTGGCCGATGAAAGTGTCGAGGCCGTCCGGCAACGCCCGCAGCATGGCCTCCAGATGAGCCTGCCGCGCTGCCTCCCAAATCTCGTCCTCCGTCGCATCCAATTTTCCGTACGCGATATTTTCCCGAATCGTTCCGTTAAATAAGAACACTTCCTGCTGCACGATGCCGATCTGATTGCGCAACGAATGCTGCGTCATTCGGCGGATATCGAGGCCGTCGATCGACACTTCGCCCTCATCGATCTCATAAAATCGCGGGATCAGGCTGCACAGCGTCGATTTGCCCGCACCGGAAGGGCCAACGAGCGCCACCGTTTCCCCGGCGCGAATATTCAAGTTGATATCCTTCAACACACGGGTGTGATTCTCATACCCGAACGTGACGTCCTTAAATGCGATATTTCCCGTAAGCCGATTCACCTGGATCGCGTCCGGCGCATCCTTGACATCCGGCTCGTTGTCCATCAGATCGCAAAATCTCCGGAAACCCGCCATGCCTCTAGGATACATTTCGAGCAGCACGTTGATTTTCTCAATAGGCCGCAAAAAGATGTTCACATAGAGAAGGAACCCGATGAACTGACCGTAGCTGAGCTGCCCTTGATAGGTGAACCAGGCTCCGCAAATCAGCACGAGCAGCGAAATGAGCCGGGTGAGCATGTAAATGGCGGACCAGCTGAACGACATCGTTCGGTAAGAGCGCAGCTTCGCCGACCTGAACCCCCGGTTGTTCGTCTCAAAGCGCTGGAGCTCAAAAGATTCATTCCCGAACGATTTGACGACACGGATGCCGGAAAGCGTGTCTTCGATCCGGGCGTTCACATCGGCGATTTTCTCGAACATCACGGTGTCCGCCTTATTCAATCTGGCGTTGAAGAACACGATGAGCCAGGCCAAAATCGGAACCGCCACGAGCGTAATGAGAGACAGCTGCCAGTTCACCATGAACATGATGCCGAAAGCGCCTGCCAGCGTTATAAGCGCAACGAACAGATCTTCCGGTCCGTGATGCGCCATTTCTCCGAGATCGAACAAATCGTTGGTCATGCGGGACATGAGTTGTCCGGTTTTGGTATTGTCGAAAAAACGAAACGACAGCTTCTGAATGTGATGGAACAGCTGCTTGCGCATATCCGTCTCGATGTTGATCCCGAGCATATGCCCCCAGTAGTTCACCACAAATTGAAGCCCCATGCTGATCAAATACAAGGTAAGCAATCCCGCTCCCGCCCAGGCAATGGCTAACCAATTTCTCTGCGGCAGAAGGGTGTCGATCGTCCACTGAACGGCAACCGGAAAGGCAAGTTCCAGCAGCGCGACCACTACGGCACAGGCGAAATCGAGCGTGAACAGTTTGGCGTAAGGACGATAATAGGCTAAAAAACGACGAATCAAACGTGACCCTCCAAGCCAAAGTGCCGGGTGACCGGCTTTTTACTCATCGTAAGCTTTGGCGGACAACATGTCTAGCCCCGTAATACCTCCGGAATGCCAAGTCGTAAGACGAATCGTGACCAGACGATAGTCGATCGATATAAAGGGATGATGATTCATTCGCTCCGCGTGATCCGCCACCTTGTTCACAAATGCGATCGCTTCCGGAAAACTGGGAAACCTATACTTTTTGACGATCCACTTGCCTTCCTCCACCTGCCAGCCGGACAGGCTTTGCAAACCTTGCTCGACTTCCGTTTCAGTCAGAACCGGTTGTTTGTCCATACGGGAAATCACCCTTTCGCATAGGACTGGGATCGGAGCGCTGGAGCGCACCGTACTTGCGGCGATACCGTTCAAGCAGCTTGATCCAGGAAGGGGCGAATACGGCGATGAAAAAGATATTCGCGAGCGCATGTGTCTCTTCGAAAGGCAGGCTCAATCCGTACACCGCCAGCACCGAGGGCCATGAATGTTCCCTTACCCATATGTCCAATGCCAGCGTAACATTCTGAATCCAACCGAACAAGAAGCCCCAGCCGGCGCCGAACAGCACGAGAGGCAGACGCCTCCTGCGGAATGGGCTGCGATGGGCGAACCATCCGGCGGTGAATCCGGCCAAACCCCAGCCGAACATTTGCCAAGGGGTCCACGGTCCCTGACCCAGGAAGAAGTTCGACACGAGGCCGGTGACCGCGCCCACCATCCATCCCGCTTCCGCGCCGAACACCACGCCCGAGACGATGACGACAAACGTCACCGGAGTGAAGCCCGGCAGCAACGCTGCAAAAGGAATGCGGCTGACCGTGCCGATGGCGGCCATCACCGCGATGAGCACGAGCTCACGCGCCTGCCGTTCACGGCGTTCGAACCGCCAGAGGAACGGCAACATCGACAACAGCACCAGTACGATGCCGATTAGCAACGAATTGCCCCGCTGAAGTGCGGCGTATGCGAGAACAACGAAGGCTGCGGCGATCGGCACAACGAGCAGCTTGACGTTGAATGGCCTGCGGCGAGTTGCTTCTTTCATCGGAGCACCGCCTGCTCTACTGGAGACGGCGTCTGGTTATGGAATAGACGGTGAAGCGGCGGCGCATAAAACAAATTGCCGCGGAAAAACGTGTCCGGCTCGTCGTCCGCCACGATTTCCCCCTGGAAGAGGAGCGAGCAGCGGTTCGCATATGCGGCTGCGAATTCCACGTCGTGCGTGGCTACGACAAGTGTCGCGCCTGTTTCATGGGCAGCAAGCAGATGGCCGGCAAGCCGGGATTTCGCCAGAGCGTCGATACCCTTGGTCGGCTCGTCGAGCAGCAGAAGCTGCGGCCGGCTGACCAGCGCCAGCGCCAGTGCGCCGAGCTGCCGTTCCCCGCCGCTCAGGTCGTGGGGATGCCGTTGCAACAGATCTTGCAGGCCGAACCGTTCCGCCATCCGGCGAACCTCCTCGGCCGGATTCGCAGACGCGGCCCTTCGGGCGGCATGGAGCAAATCTTCCTGCAGCGTGTCGTACGCGAAGTGCAGCAACGGATTTTGCGCCAGGTAGCCGATACGCGCATAGCGGGCTGCTGCCGGAAGGCGTCTCAGCTTCGCGCCTTCGACAAACACTTCTCCGCGCTGCGGTTGCAGCAGACCGGCGAGCAATTGGAGCAGCGTCGATTTACCGCTGCCGTTGCCGCCGAACAAGGCGATCCGGTCGCCCTGCCGGATCGTCCATTCCAATCCCCGCATCACGGCAGGAGAACGCTTGTCGTAAGCGAAGAAGAGACCGTCCGCTCGCAGCAGCGGCTTATGAGCGACGTCGGTTCCCAAACTCTGCGCAGGCCCCGCCGGAGAAAGTGGAGCTGCCTGCACTGCCCGGCGATGCATCCACTGCCGCGCCTCTTTGACTGACAAAGGCGGCGTTTCGGCCGCCCGGATCGAATCCGAGCCATCATGCGAGAGCGCCCATCGGGTTATGGCCGGCAAAGCTTCCACCCACGCCGGATCCTGACGGCGCCATGCTTCTTGGGCGAACTGACGCGGTGGACCGTCGAAAGCCAGCCTGCCTCGATCCAGCCGGAGCACACGGTCGGCGAGCGGAAGAATATCGTCGATGCGGTGTTCGCTCATGAGCACGGTCATGCCCCACTCGTCGTTCAGCCGTTTGATCATGCCGAGCAGCTCACGGGCGGCCAGCGGGTCCAGCTGCGCAAGCGGTTCGTCGAGCAGCAGCAGCCGCGGTTGGAGCATCAGCACGGAGGCGAGGTTCACCATCTGCTTCTGTCCGCCCGACAGCTCATCGGTACGACGGGACATCAGCGGCTCCAAACCGAAAAATCCGGCTAGTTCCGCCATGCGCCGCCGCATCGCGCTTCGGTCGAAACCGAAGTTTTCCATCCCGAAGGCCAGTTCGTGCTCCACCGTATCCACCACCAGCTGATTGTCCGGATGCTGCATGACCAGCCCGACCGCGGAAGCGGCTTCCCGTGCCGGCCAAGCTTCCAGTTGCCGCTCGTCCAATAGGATGGAACCGGACAGACGCCCGCCTGGCGATACCTCACGCTTAAGCAGCCGGAGCAGCGTCGATTTGCCGCTGCCGGAAGGACCGCTTAGCACAACGAATTCTCCGCCCTGTACCGACAGGGTCAAATCGGTAAGCGCCGGAGCGGCAGCATCCGGGTAATGGAAAGTCAGGTTGTGGAGTTCAATGCTTGCCATGCTTTCCGGTCCCTCCATTCCCAGCCGAGCGGCAGCAGCAAATAAACCAGGTAGAAGAGCATCGCCGCCCGATCTCCCGCGGATAAGCCAAACGCTCCGAGCTTGGGATAAATCGTTAAAAATCCGTGTCCGCCTACCCACAATCCGAAAACAACAACAGCAGCGGCAACCAGTCCAGCGGCGGCAATGGCGTCACGCCAACGAAAACGAAACGCGGGATAGCTGCTTCTCGGCCCCGTTCCATATCCTCTCGCCTGCATGGAGTCGGCGGTCTGCAGGGCATCCTCCAGCGTCCACGACAACAGCGTGCCTACCAGTCGGGTGCCGTTACGTGCCCGTTGAACCAGCGAGCCTTCCGTCACGGTAATCCCCCGCATTTTTTGCACAAGCATCAGTTCCTGTAATCGCCGGCGAAGCCGCGGCACAAGAGCGGAAGCCATCATGACGAGAAGCGCCGCTTTGGGTGATAGACGAGCGAATAGATACAGAAATTTATGCTCTGTCATCAAAACCCGGTAAGAGAGGAACAGGGTGATCAAATTCAGCAGGGAAGCCGCCATTGTGGCTCCGTAGACTACGGATTCCAACGTGATCGGAATATCCCCCAGATAATACAGTACGGTACGCCCCCGATGAGAAAGGAGCGGATTGACGATCATCAGGAACACGAAGCTGGAGATCGCCGGAATCGACCATCGCCGCCATTCCTTTCCTCCGTCAACATGGAAATTGAACACCATCGAAGCCGCCCAGCCACTGAACAAAATCACCGGATGAAACAACAGCATGCCGAAGGTCATCCCTCCGGCATAGTACAGCAGCAGTACCGACGGATGAAGGGAACGTACGCCGAAACCTTCGTTCATGGCGTTGTCCCCTTATCCTTGAGCTCTTCCTCGACTCCGTAGTACCACTCGATCTTGTCACCGGGTTTCGGTTCGTATGACCCCGCCCCGACATCTACGTATTTGCCGTTCACGCGGTATTTCCATCCGCTCGTCGGTCCGTCGTCAAGCTCGTACAACCCGTCGATACCGACCACGTATAACATCGCCCCGCTCCCCCGCTTCTCAAAAGCGAGCTTATGGGCCTTGAGCGCGCGAATTAGTACATCCGCGACCGTATCGTTCTTCTGAAGTGCGATTGGTTCCGCAACCACGATAGTTCCCCATTTGGCGTTGCCCACAACCGAAAAGATCACGTTCTTCGCAGTTGCAGACGGGGAAGGAGACGGCCGGGCCGGTTTGCTTGACGGCGACGGTTCAGGCTGTGGTGTTGCGGAGGGCCGGCTTGTGTCCGAAACAGGTTTCGAAGATTTCGGCGTCGCAGAAGCCTGTGTCTCCATAGAGGCCGGCGACCCGGAAGCACCCGGATCAGCCGGCTGAGAAGACTCCGGTTCCGCGATTCGGGAACGCGCTGTGGCGGTGGCGCCGCCGTTCGTTCCGGTCACCGGCGCCACCGATGGCGCGTCAGCCGGAAGTTGCCGCCCATCCGCACATCCCGCCGCCAGCCATAACAAAGCGAGCAGCGCTGCGGCCGCCGTCATCCGTTGCCATCTTTT
>JAQBPQ010000003.1 GCA_028287445.1 Cohnella sp. | reverse complement strand
GAGATCATTCAGAGATGAGTGGTGCATGCTTATAAATCCTGAATGATCAAAAAAAACACTGCGATCAAGCCCTCGTTCAGCTTCAATCGCAGTGTTTGGTTTGGATTAACTTCGGATCATTCTTTTTACGATTTGTAACTTCCATAATCGTTAAACCGATTCGTGATGGTTTCCGTGACCGGCACTCCCAGATGATCCATCGCCAACAATACGGAGCCGTACACCGGTGCCATTTTCGGAATAATGAATTCGAAACTCTCGTTCTCCTCCGCAATCTTTTCCCGCAACGCGCCTAACAGGTGGGGATTTCTTCCTTCCTGTACGACGCTTCCGACCATCACGATCGGAATCGATTCGCCGGGGAAACCTCCCAAACGGCGAATGACGGAGTTCGCTCCCCGGCCCAACTCATCCCCCGCCCGGCGCAGAAGGCGAATGGCCAACTCGTCTCCTTCGTCTGCCGCCTCATGAAGGATAAGGGTCAAATCGCGTGGAACCTCAGAGATATCGTTGTCCAGGAAGTGATCATACACTTCCTCCATATTCGCGAAACCGAAATACTTCGCCACTTTATCGGTGAGAATCGACGGTGGTTCCCGCAAATCCCAGGAACGGACGGCATGGCTGAACGTTTCCCGAGCCAGATCCCCGCCCCCTGTCCGATCCCCGAACAGATAGCCGAATCCGCCGGTTTGCACCATTAGCCCTTCCCGATTCCGACCGGCCGCGTTCGTGCCGCTCCCGCAAACCAATACGACACCCCGATTGTCCGGGCTGCCTGCCCGCAAGCCTTCATACGTGTCGCACACCACATCCCACTTGGAGAAAGGCAGAGTCGCGAGGCCGGGAAGCAAAATATCGAAATCCCGCTGCCGATCGGCGCCCGCCAACCCGAATTGGGCAAATTCAATATGTTCATACGTAAGTCCTGCTTGCTGAAGCGCGATGTCTACTGAGATCATGATATTTTCCAACGCGACTTGGAGTCCCGGCACCTGATGATTGCCGCAGCCCGCGAGCCCCCTGCCCAGCAACGTGCCGTTCTCGTCCGTAATGACCGTAAACGTCTTGCTGTTGCCGCCATCCACTCCCAAAATATAGCTCATTATCCGGAAGCCCCTTTTTACAACGTCTATTTGGTATAACCGATCACTCGACCGTTTTATTCATATAGGTGCTCCCCGGTCTATAACATGCCTGCTTCTTTGCTGTATGTTTTGGGTCACGACGAAAAGAAGTGAAGCGGCGGCACTCACAATAAACAGAATGAGAAAGAGAAACGGTGTACCTTTATAGTCGACGATGACACCGCCGGCCGCATTGCCGATAATCCCGCCAAGCCCCCACGTCACCGCCGCGAAAACCGTTTGGAAGGTCGCCTTCGTCTTTTCACCGGCAAAGCCCTCGACCACCTCGACGAAGGTACCGGCTGCGAAGGCAAACGATATCCCATCCAGCAGTTGCACGCCAAGCGTCAGATACACATTGTGCCATAGAAAAAGAACCAGGCACTTGATGCTGTAAATCGCCGCTGCGATGCAAAGCAAATTAAATCTTCCCACCCGCTTACTCAGTTTCGTCGCGATCCAAAACATCGGAACTTCGATAATCGCGGCCACCGCAAAAGCGCTGCCCAGAAGCCCCTTAGCAAATCCCATCTCCTTAAAATAAATCGGGAGGAACGTGAAGCTGCTCGACGAGGACATGACCATGAGCAGGCTGATTCCCAGGAACAGGAGAAACGGCTTGTTCTCTAAAACCTCTCTGGCTCTCTCAAATACGGTAGCTTTATGATGGGTAGACCTTGTTTTGGGAAACCCGAATAACAAGGCGAACACCAACAAACTGACCGCAAAATAATAAAAGAAAATGTCCCCGTATCCGTATCTTTCGTACAGAAATCCGGTACTGAACGTCCCCAGCGAAAAGCTGAGCGCCCCCCAAAGCCGGATGCTGCCGAAGGAGAATCCTTCCCGGCTGGCTGCTTCAACGGTGATCGAATCGCTCAGCGGCGCGGTCGAGGATTGAAACCAGGAAAATACCACCGATAAAGCGATAATCGCGGCGAAATGGTCGACATAATAAAAACCGAGAGCGATCACCGGAGCTGCTCCGGCCGAGATCATCAGGATTTTGCGCGGATTGCTCAGCCTGTCGTTGATCATGCCCATCACCGGCTGAGCGATGACGCTTACGAACGCCCATAATGAAAGAATCATTCCGACAGCGGTGTTGCTGAAACCTCTGTCGCTGAAGTAGATACTGGTATAAGGCATGCATACGGAAAGAGCCAGGTAAAACAAAAAATAATAAGGGGCCAAAAACTTCACAGCCGAATTCTCCTCTGTGGATCGCTCTGTGCTCTTATTCTACCAGACCGCCACTTCTCCGTCTGCCCTCGGCTCCGTACCGCCGGCAAGTACGCCGCTGCCTTGGTCTCTCCAGATGACCTGACCGCGGCCGAACATTCCCGAATCCAAGGCACGCTGTACGATGTGGCCTTTCCTGGCAAGCGCCTGGGCGAGATAATCGGGGAATTGCGGCTCGACCTCAATGATTTTATCCCGAATCCATCTCCACCTGGGTGCATCGAGCGTCGCCTGCGGATTTAAACCGAAATCGACCGCATTCATCACCACCTGCACATGCGCTTGAGGTTGAATCGATCCGCACATGACGCCGAAAGGCCCTACCGGAGCGCCGTCCTTCGTCATAAACCCGGGGATGATCGTGTGAAACGTTTTCTTGCCGGGTTCCAACACGTTGAGGTGTTCCGCATCCAATGAGAATCCCGTTCCCCGGTTCTGCATGCAGATTCCGGTTCCCGGTATGACCACTCCCGCTCCGAAATCTCCGGCATGGCTCTGAATGAACGAAACCATATTGCCTTCACCGTCGGCGGTGGCCAAATAAACCGTCCCGCCTGTCGGCGGCTCGCCCGGTTGCGGCAGTAACGCTTGTTCGCCGATTAAAGCCCTTCTTTCGTTCGCATAAGCATCGGAAAGAAGCTCGGCGACGGAAACGTTCATTTTAGTCGGATCCGTAATGTATTTGAGACCGTCGACAAACGCCAGTTTCACCGCTTCAATCTGCTTGTGGTAGGTATCGGCCAAATCTTTGGCCGCAAAATTAAAGCCTTTCAGGATATTAAGAGCCAGCAGCGCAACCAAACCTTGGCCGTTCGGCGGAATTTCCCAAACCTCATAGCCCTTGTAGGAGACATGGATCGGGTCCACCCACTCCGGATAAAACGCCGCCAGGTCCTCATTGGTTAGGTAGCCGCCGTTTTGACGGAAATACGCATCGATCTTGTCGGCCAGCTCTCCCCGATAAAACGACTCCGCTTTGGTCTCGGCGATCGACCGGAGCGTCCGGGCATGGTCCCGGGAGCTCCATATTTCTCCGGCTCGCGGCGCCCGGCCGTTCGGAGCGAAGGTGTCCAGCCACGGCTGGAACAGCTCGTTCTTCAGGTTGCTGATGTTGTGGTAACCATCCTGCCAATATCTCGCAATCGTCGGAGATAGCGGGAATCCGTTCTCCGCATAGTCGATGGCCGGCTGCAGCACTTCCGTGAGCGGGAGACGTCCGAATCGCCCGGATAAAGCCGCCCAGGATCCCGGCGTCCCGGGAACGGTCACCGGCAGGACGCCGTAGGCGGGAATATGATCATGCCCCGCCGCCTTTACTTTCTCGCGAGAGATCGAGGCGGGGGACGGTCCGCTCGCATTCAAGCCGTGGAGCTTTCCCTCCGCCCATACGAGGGCGAAGGAATCGCCGCCGATACTGTTCGAGTTCGGTTCAACCACGGTCAAACAGGCAGCCGTCGCAATGGCGGCATCGATCGCGTTGCCGCCTTTCTTCAGAATGTCCAAGCCGGCTTGGGCGGCGAGAGGCTGGGAAGTGGCCACCATCCCTTTGCGCCCGTAAGTCGTCATTCGTTGAGAGGGATACGGATTAAACAAAGGTTCGAATTCCATACGTTAACTCCCCTTGACTGCGGTTGAACGGGACTCCGACGCCACTTCCTCAACGGTTACTTCCCTCTCATAACGGTCGGATAAGTAGATTCCTTCGCTGATGAGCATCGTCTTGAGCGCGATTTCGGCTGTCGGCAGCAGCGCGACTCTTCCCTGCAACGCAGCGATCCAATGCTGGGGAGAAGAATCATAGGCGTCCTCGTTCGCATATAAACGATGGCGGCGCTCACTCATGGCATTCAGATCCAGCGTGCTGTCGAAATCCATATCGCAGATCGTGGAATGAAAGCTGAACTGCGTCGAGGAATGGATATCCGAATACGCGGGAAGTTTAATGCCGCCTTGCGATCCGACGATACTGCAGCCCTCTATCCCGCCCATGTGGAGAGACCAAGCTTCGATCACATCCAATGTAATTCCGTTCTCGAAACGAACGAAACCGAGGCCAAGCTCCTCGACGTCGAAGCCGCTCTCTTCTTTACGTTCGGCGTGCATATCCATTTCCTGATAAGTTTTGCCGGAAATGCGCGTGACGTTCGGCATGCCAAGCAAATAAAGCATCTGCGCGATGTGGTAAACGCCCATGTCCAAGAGCGCCCCGCCGGATGCCGATTCCTTGCGGGTAAAAAACTTCGTGCCGTAACCGTCCACGAACGGCCGGCCCCTTCTGCGGAAACCGGTCGACTTGGCATGGTAAAGCTTGCCGAGCTTGCCGGCGTCAATAAGCGTCTTCGCGGCTTTGGTCTCGCTGCGGTACAGCGTCCCTAACTGAATGTGCAGCATTCGGCCGGTTTCCTTGGCCATATCGACCATCGCCTGGCCGTCCCGGTACGTACCGGCGATCGGCTTTTCGCAGCAAACGTGCTTCCCTGCCTGAAGCGCGGCAATGGTGGCCTCAGAATGGTAGTTATTGTGCAGGCATACGTCAACCGCGTAAATATCGTCGCGCTTGAGCAATTCTCTGTAGTCCGTATAAACGTGCGGGATTTGATATTGTTCAGCCACCCTGCGGGCTTCCTGCTCGTTAATGTCGCACACCGCCACAATTTCCGCACCTGGAATGGAAGAATACTGCTGCAGATGCATTTTACCGATGATTCCGACGCCGATGATTCCGATTTTGATGGATTCCATGGGCTGCTCCTTCTTAGGCTTTCGCCGTCTGAGTTAATAGCCGCTTGACGCTCGCAAGCATATATTCGATCTCCGCATATTGGTTTTCCTTCGCGTTGTATTCCACGGCCCAATACCCGTTATAGCCCGCTTCAAGTAAAGCGTCGATAGAAACTTTCGCCTCTTCGGATACAACGGTTTTCGCATCCACGTGCGTATGCACCACCCAAGGAGCTACAAGGGCGTCTCCGTTCGGAAACTCCGGCTTCCATCTTTTCAAATGCAGCAGAATACCGAAGTTGGGATGATTCACGGCTTCGGCGATTCGTTTCATCAGGTTCGGGTCCAAGGCGGCGCCCATGTGATTCTCGGGACCGACGATGTAATTGTGCTCTGCTGCACGCTCGCTGAACTCCCGGTACCTCTTCACGATATAGTCGAAATCCTGCTCGTTGATCACTTCCGTATCGCTCTTGCAGAAGTCGATCCGAACCGTTTTCGCCCCGAGGATTTCGGAAGCGCGCAGATTCACCAGCGCGTTCTGATATAATTTCTCACGCTTGGCAGCATCTTTGTCGATGAGATGAGCCCCGTCGATTGCGATATTCGCCACGGTTAATTGCCGTTCGTCGAGCGCTTCCCGGATTTTCCGAATACCCTGTTCGTCCCGGATCCGCACCAAACCGTCGTGATCCTCGGTTCCGAAAAACCCGTTCCACAAATCCACGGCGTCCAAACGATAACGGTATTTCACCGTTTCCAGGTAGCCGTATATATCCATTTTCCCTTCAAGCAGCGAGTTAAAAAATGAAAAACCGCCGATAGAAAGCTTCATCCCATTCACTCCCCGATCTGTCGATCGATAAAGTCGGGACCGGCAAGAAACTACTCCTACCGATCCCGCTGTCATTGCTAGATTATATGATGACACAATCAATCATACGCTTATTTACCGGCTTTTTGCTTGATTTGATCGAGCAGCTGCTGAAATTTCGGATTCATCTTGGCGAGAGCGCTCGCCACATCATCGTTCTTGTTGAAGATCCCCTGCTGTTCGTTGATCATGAACGAGGTGATGTCTCCGTAACCCGCGACCAGATGATTGGGCGATTCTTTGCCTTTCTCAATAGCGGCCGTATTTACCTGTTGCAGATACTGCACATCCGTCAATTCGCTGTATTGTTTAAACCATTCCTGGTAAGCGACGCTGTCTGCCGGCGGATATCCCGTTTGCTTGGTCATCTCCAGCTGCATTTCCGGAGAAGTCATAAATTGAATCAGCTTCCACGCGGCTTCCGGATGCTTCGATTTGGAAGAGATCATCAGCGGATCGGCATAAATAAAAGGAGTGGACGTGCCGGCCGGACCTGTAGGCACCGGCAGAACACCGAACTTCGTCTTCGTATCCTTAAAGCCGCCCATCTCCCAGCTGCCGTTCAAATCCATGGCCACTTTGCCCGTCAGAATGGGATCTCCGGCTTTGCCGATGGCGGTATGGACCGCGTTGGTCGGCATAACCTTATCTTTAAAAATCATGTCTTGGAAAAATTTCGTCGATTCCACCAGTTTCGGATCGGTCAAATTGGCTTTGTCGACAAAACCGCTGGCATAAGCATCTTTGAACGGATCAACGCCCCAATCCCAGCCATATGTAAGGAAATGCTCGCCCATGCTTTGTGTAAAGCCGTAAACCGCGCTCGGTTTGCCGTAATCTTTGGTTACCGATTTCGCCAGTTCCACCAGCTTAGGCCACGTCCACTCGGGATCTCCGGGTTGGTAATTCTTTACCGTGACACCGGCCTTATCGAAGATACCCTTGTTGTAAAAAATCATGCTGGAGTAGATGTTAAGCGGAATGCCGAACTGTTTGCCGTCGACTTTGTAAATATCGAGCGTGGCTTGCGAAATGTTGGAGTTACTGAATTGCGACATATACGGAGTAAGATCCAAAGTCATGTCGCGCGTTTTGTAATCCACAAAGCCGCTCATTCCCCAATGGCTCCACACATCCGGCGGCGTTCCGCCTGCCACCAGCGTGTTCATTTTGGAGTCGAACTGCTCGTACGGTACGCTGATAATCTCCAATTTAATGTTCGGGTTGGCATCTTCAAATTTTTTCTTGATCACGTTAGGCAGGAACTTATCGCGAATCCCGTTGTCCTGGGCGTTCAGCAGGGTAATCGTGACCTTCTCTCCGCTGTTCCCCGCGTTGTCGCTGCTTGCAGGAGCGCTTGCGCTTCCGCTCGGTGCGGCGCTGGAATTCGAACCGTCGTTGTTCTTGGAGCTGCAGCCGCTTAGGACCAATACCGCCATCATGACTGCAACCACTGTAATGCCCAACCATTTCTTCGCCATCTGTAACCCTCCCATAAATGTCTGTTCTTTACGAGTGAACCTGTTATTAGTGCGATGATTTGCTTCCCGAATGAACCCGCATCACCTCCCTTACCGGCAGCTGCTTATTTCAGACCGGATACCACAATCCCCTGGACGAAATACTTTTGCGCCAGGAAAAAGATCAGAATCGGAGGTAGTACGGCCACCAGCGCCGCGGCCATCATGAGATGCCACGGTACGATGTTGTACATGCTGGTAAAGGAAGACAACGCAATCGAGATCGTGTATTTGGAATCGGTATTAAGATAAATCAGCGGACCCAGATAGTCGTTCCATCTCCACATGAAACCGAAGATGGCGGCACTCGCCAAAGCCGGACTGCACAGCGGAAGCGCAATGTTCCAGAAAGTGCGCAATTCGCTGCAGCCGTCAAGCCTTGCCGCTTCGAACAAATCGGTCGGGACCGTATTGAAGAATTGCCTGAGCAAAAAGATGATGTACGCCGAACCAAGAAAGGAAGGGACGTTCAAAGGAAGATACGTATCGATCCATCCCAGGTTTTTGAAGAGCACGAATTGAGGAATCATCGTCACGGGATAAGGAATCATCATGGTGGCCAGCAGGATTAGGAACATGGCATTGCGTCCTTTGCCCCGGTAACGCGAGAAACCGTAGGCGACGAATGCGGAAGAGAAAACTTCTCCTATCGTGCCGACGATCGCGTACAGCGTGGTGTTGTAAAAGTATTGACCGAACGGTCTGGCTTTCATCGCGTCGACGAAATTGCTCCACATCAAGGAATTGGGAACCCATTTGGGCGGAAACACGAAAACCTCCTGCTGGGTTTTCAGCGCCGTGCTTAACATGATATAGAGCGGAAGCAGCATCATGGTGCAAATCACGATCAGCAAGATAAAGGAAGAAATCTTGGTGACCCGCTCACCTGTAGAGATGGAGCTGGAACGGCCGGCAGCCGGTGCGAGCTGTTTCACCTGTGCGGATACGGACACGGTTATTCCCCTCCTCCCTCGTAATGGACCCAGCGCTTGGAAACCTTCATCATCAGCCAAGTCAGGATGCCTACGACCACGAACAGCACCCATGCCATGGCGGAAGCATAACCGAGGTTAAACGAACGGAATGCCTGCTGGTAGAGATAATAGACATAGAAGTATGACGCGTAGTTCGGGCCGCCCTTGGTCATGACGTCCGCTTGTACGAACACTTGAAAAGAGCCGATAATACCGGTGATGAGAAGGAACAAGGTGACCGGAGAAACCATTGGGATCGTGATGTGCCACATTTGCTTGAACCGGGAGGCGCCGTCAATCTGCGCAGCCTCGTACAGATTCTGAGGTACGCTTTTGAGACCGGCCAAATAAATGATCACATTGTTTCCAAGCGTCCACAGCGACATCATGATCAGCGACGGAATCACCCAATGCTCGTCCGATAACCATTGAGGGCCTACCTGACCGGTAATATTGTAGTACAGCATGTTGATCACGCCGAAGTCCGGATCGAGCAGCCAAACCCACAGCAAGGAAAGTGCTACACCGGATACGACGGAAGGCAGGTACAGGATCGTGCTGAATACCCGCTGACCCGGAATTTTAACGTTAAGCAGCATGGCGAGAACGAGGGAAGCCGCCAACCCCAGCGGCACGCCTACCAATGTATAGTAGAGGGTGACCCCCGACGACTTCCAGAACAGATCGTTGTGAAACAGATTCGTATAGTTCTGAAATCCGATAAACACAGGATTGTGTGCGATATCGTACCGGGTGAAGCTATAGTAGCCCGACATCAGGATCGGCCCGCCTGTAAACAGGATCAATCCGAGTATCCATGGAGAGATGAACAAATAAAAATATTTCGTTTCCCACCAGTCCTTTTTGGACAGCAATCCTCGTTTGCCCGCCATTTGTCCATCTCCTTTCCTGGGTGCCATCTCTTCGATTACTCCTCCGCGAATGATAGATTCAACTCTTTACTGGCTTGCGTATCCAAAATAACGGTCAAAAACGGGTGTAACTGGAGAACGGAAGCCGGTACCTTCGCGTCCACGGGGCCGAGCAGCGTCTCTCGTATAATGCCGGCCTTATCAGCCCCCTTGGCCAATAGCAGAATTCTTCCGGCATTCATGATCGTCTTGATACCCATCGTCACACCTTTGCGGGGAACTTCTCCGGAAGCGCTGAACATACCGGCTCTCGCCGTTCTCGTTTGTTCGCCGACATTCACCACCCGCGTAATGGAATGAAAAGCGGTTCCCGGTTCATTAAAAGCGATGTGCCCATTCGTACCGATCCCCAGAATCTGCAGATCGATTCCACCGGACTTTCGGATTTGCACCTCGTATTCCGCGCATACCCGATCCAGATCCGTCGCGGTGCTTTCCATCAGATAAACATGGTTCTTCTGCATGTTTACCTGGCCGAATAGCTGAGCCGTCATTCTGGCCGCGCAGCTCGCGGGATTGGCAAGGAAAGCTCCTTCGTATTCGTCCAGTACAAAGGAAGAAACGTGCCCGAAGTCTAGTTGTCCCTCTCGGTGAAGGCTCACCAATTCACGGTACACACCTTCCGTCGTGTTCCCGGTGGCAAAACCCAATACACTATCCGGTTTATTCCGGATTTGACCGGCTATTTCCCGGGCGCTCCGGCGATTAAAGCTTTCGTGATCTTGGGTCACGACGATTCTCATATCCTCACCTCACCTCCATGCCAGACCGGCTGCGCCGATTAGACCGGCGTATGGCGCGTCAAAGCGGGAAACTTCAAAATGGGTCAGCGAACGGGATACGGCCTTCAGGCTCTTGGAAGTCACATAACTTGCAAGCTCCTCCACGAGGGAACCGTTCAAGAGAACGCCTCCGCCCAGAATCACCGCTTCCGGATTTAACAAATTCAGCACATTCACTAAGGCCATCCCCAAAGCTGCTAACGCGGACTCTTGGATCTGCGATGCCAACGGATCACCTTGTTTGGCTTGTTCCAAAATGACACCGGCGTCCAGGCGATCCGCCCATCGGTGGAGAGAGGATTCGGGATGCTGCGTCAATAGGCCCTGTGCCTGTTTGATCATGCCGCCGCCGGATGCCACATTTTCCAAACAACCGCGACTGCCGCAAGCACAGTACTCACCGGCCGGGTCGATCGACATATGCCCGATCTCCCCCGTATAGTTCGCCGC